>NZ_JMDX01000039.1:0-33722 GCF_000935845.1 Paenibacillus sp. E194 | reverse complement strand
CCTGGCGAGATTGGCAGTATTATTCGTGACGTACACAATCACGTCCAAGTGAAGCTCGGCATCCATACTCATAATGATTGTGAGCTTGCTGTAGCGAACACACTTGCTGCTGTAGAGGCTGGTGTTACCCAAGTACAGGGCACCATTAACGGATATGGCGAGAGATGCGGCAATGCCAACTTGTGCTCGATCATCCCAACACTTCAATTGAAGATGGGCTATTCTTGTGTTGACGCAGAGCAACTACAATCGTTGACGCCTGCTGCACGCTATATCAGTGAAATTGCCAACGTCACGATGCCTGTGAATCAGCCTTACGTCGGCAATGCAGCCTTCGCCCACAAGGGTGGAATCCACGTGTCCGCAATTATGAAGGATGCCCGTACCTATGAGCATATCGTGCCTGAGCTGGTTGGCAACAAGCAGCGAATTCTCGTCTCAGAACTAGCAGGCCAGAGCAATGTACTATCCAAAGCACAACAATTGGGTTATGAGCTTGACCCTACGAAGCCTGAAACGAGGGCCATTATGGAAAAAATCAAGGAGCTTGAGCATCAGGGATATCAATTCGAAGGTGCTGACGCTTCGTTGGAGCTGTTGTTGCGACAAGCCACAGGTCAAGCCGAAGATCCATTTACATTCGAATCTTTCAAAATACTAGTTGAAAAATCTTCATTACGCTCCGTTGTATCGGAAGCGATTGTGAAGCTGCAAATTGATGACGAGTCGATCTACATGGCTGCAGAAGGCAATGGTCCTGTGAACGCTCTCGACAGCGCATTGCGCAAAGCACTGAGCCGTCACTACCCTTCCATCGCCGACATGCACCTCACCGATTACAAGGTAAGGGTGCTCGATGAGAATAATACCACGGCCGCCAAGGTACGCGTGCTTATCGAATCAACAGACTCGCGCAATACGTGGAGCACGGTTGGCGTCTCCAGCAACGTCATCGAAGCGAGCTGGGAAGCACTTATTGACAGTATTCGTTATGCACTCATCGGTCAAGAGAAAGTCGCTACATCCGCTGAACGCAAAGAACAAGTTGGACTCGTCAATCACTAATAGAATACGATATATCCGGAATATACGAAAACAGCCATAACCCCTTTAACGAAGAGGTTACGGCTGTTTTCATTTTTCGGTTTTTTTATTCCTCTATGACCTGTTGAATCGCTTTCTCTAATTCAGCTGGAGGTCTAATACCATCGTAACGCTGCCGGATTACTCCATTCTTATCCAACAATACATTGGTAGGGAATCCAATTCCGTTATACGCCTTGAAAGCTTTCCCCGTGGTATCCAAGAGCACTGGATTCGTCAACCCATAGGCAGATACGAATTCTTTGGCCCCTTCCTCCGTATCATGAGCGGTCACATTGATCGATACCATCAACAGCTTATCCTTGTATTTATCATGCAGCTTCACCAAATCAGGTGCCTCTGCCTTGCATGGATCGCACCATGAGGCCCAAAAGTTTACAAAAATCGGCTTGTCCTGCTTGCCACCAACTGTAATCGGATTCTGATCGCCAAGCACATCCAGTGATATGGACGGCGCTAACTGCCCTACTTGTCCGCCGATCTTAGTCGGTATGTCATTCATCGAGGCGGTAGTGTCTGACTTATCGTAATTGTTCCATATCGCGATTCCAATGAGCGCAATACTCACTACAAGCAATATTAGACTTTTTTTCATTCTGATTCTCCTTGTTCGCGTCTTGTTCCGTGTTCATATTGTACCCTTTTTCCAGTAAAAATACGATTCCCCACAATAGCTTTTGAGCAAACTTACGTATGCCAACCTAATTATGCGGGCACAGTAACGACGAACTGAAATATGACTACTCGCGAAGGAAAGATGATATATGCCATCCCAACAATCAAGGCCATTATGGATTGAATATGCAGCGTTAGCAACTGTCCCGCTTGTTATGGTATTGGGCAATTCCATGCTCGTGCCCATCCTGCCCGAGGTGAAGCGCAATCTCGGATTAACTTCCCTGCAGACCAGCTTCATCATTACCTTGTTCTCACTGTCTGCCGCCATTATTATCCCGGTCGCTGGATACTTGTCCGATCGCTATGGTCGCAAGAAGATTATCATACCTGGTCTGCTCATCTATGGGATTGCAGGGGTGTTCACCGGCCTTGGCGCGTTGTGGAACTCCTATCCACTGCTCATTAGTTCACGAGCAGTTCAAGGCTTGGGTGCAGCAGGAACTGCACCTATCGCTATGGCTCTCGTAGGGGATTTGTATAAGGATGCAGAAGAGAGTAAAGCCATGGGCTTAATTGAAGCATCGAACGGAGCTGGCAAAGTTATTAGTCCGATTCTTGGCTCTGCGCTTGCTCTCTGGACATGGACCGCTCCTTTTTTTGCATTCCCATGTTTTTGCGCGCTGTCGCTTGTGGCCATTATCTGGCTCATTAAAGAGCCCAAACGCAAAAAGGAGCCAACCCCGCTCAAAACTTATTTGCATAATGTCGGCTCCATATTTAAGAAGATGGGACGGTGGCTCATTCCCGCATTTTTTGCAGGGTCGCTCGCCTTATTCATTTTATTTGGCATTTTGATTTATTTATCCGATATATTAGAGGAAAAGCCGTATTCCATCCAAGGCGTTGTGAAGGGTCTTGTACTGGCAATACCTTTGCTTGGTATTGTGACGACTGCATTTATCACAGGCAGCGTAATCAAGAAGAACGGCATACTTATCCGGCGGATGATGATCATCGGGCTTGTTCTTATGTCTCTGTCACTGGGACTTACCATCATGTTCCATAAGCAGGTCTATTGGTTTATTGCGTTAATTACAATCAGCAGTATAGGTACTGGCATGCTGCTGCCTTGTCTCAATACGATGATTACGGGTAGCGTGGAGAAGGCTGAGCGCGGCATGATTACTTCGCTATACAGCAGCCTGCGATTTTTCGGCGTAGCCCTGGGCCCTCCCCTATTCACTTGGATGATGAGCAAGTCGCATCAGATCATTTTTATTTCGGTGACAGCTCTATCCATCATTGCCCTTGTACTCGTCTGTCTCTTTATTAAGCCAGATGCGAAGGTTCAATGATCATTTCCATCAACCCCTAAATAAAATAAGCGAAGTTTCGGAGCGGACACCATTCTATGGCCGCTCCTTTCTTCCATTTCTCGCTAAGTTGAACCCCGCTTCAGGAAAGGATGTAAATTGTCATATAAATGCCATGTTCAAGCAGGAATTTCAGAACCATAACGTTTGACTGTATGGTTTGCAATCTTGTATCATAGAATGAATAAGTGAGGTGATGACGATGGGGGCTACTAACAAGTTAATACGAATCGGAGAGCTGGCTCGCGCCGCGAATGTAAGTCAACGAACGATTGACTATTACACGACGATAGGCTTGATTGAACCGGTGAAGCGCACAAATACAAACTATCGTCTGTACAGTCATGAAACGATTGAACGAATCGAACGTATTAATCAATTAAAACAAGAAAAGTATAGTCTCGATGAAATCAAGCTTTACTTCTCGCAATTGAACAGCGTGACTGCAGAACGTGAATTGGAAGAACGACTTACCGAATTGCAAATCCATTTGCAAAAGCTCGAACGTGAAGCGAAAGAGCTCAGCCCAATGCTGGATAAGCTCAAACCAACACAAGCGCAGTCATTGTTCAATCGTCTCGCAGCTCAAAGCGCGGCTTGTGTAGAGGTACTGCTCGCATTGATCGATAAGGGCAACAATCACTTTATGATGTAAGTTAGATTGCTGCTTGACCGTACTTTTGATGTTTAGGAGGTTTGTACATGCTATTTTTTCACCCGATGGATTTCTTGATTCTAATCGCTTTTGGGCTCTCAATTTGGGCGCAGTTCCGCGTTAAAGGAACTTTTCAACGCTTTGCTCAAGTGAGAGCAATGAGTGGTCTGACTGGTTACGAAGCAGCGCGCCGCATGCTGGACGCGAATGGCCTGCATGATGTTCCAATCGAGCCTATTCAAGGTGCGCTTACTGACCATTACGACCCGATTAACCGTGTTGTACGTTTGTCCGAGCCCGTATATTATGAGAACTCAATCTCTGCAATCTCAGTGGCATGCCATGAAATCGGCCATGCGATTCAGCATCAGCAGTCCTATCCGATGCTTGTTCTGCGCCATCGCATGTTCCCATTAGTTAATTTCTCATCTGGTATCGCGCCTTTCATGTTGATCGCAGGCTTCCTCTTCCAATGGAGCAATTTGATTCTGTTAGGGATTATTTTCTTCTCTGCAGCGGTATTGTTCCAGCTTGTTACCTTGCCAGTTGAGTTCGATGCAAGCAGACGCGCACGCGATCTGATGATCGCTGAAGGATTCGTAACGAACGAAGAAGAGCGTGGTGTAGCGAAGGTTCTTAACGCAGCGGCATTAACCTACGTTGCAGCAGCTGCCATTTCTGTACTGGAGCTATTGAAGTACATTATGATCTTTACAAATCGCAACGACTAATCTCGAACGTGAGCCAATGATCCAAGAATCGAAGAGCCCCATTCCTATGCGGTTACGCATGGAATGGGGCTCTTCTGTATCGTGACAAGCCTATTTATGATGAGCTAGTAGAAGATGAAGCCGCCGCTGTTTTAGCAAGTTGCTGTAAGTCGTGCTGAGCAAAATATTGAAGTAAAAAGGCATGGAATGTATGCGCGACAAGAGGCAATTTCTCCCCTGCTCGGCGTATGATGCCTATTGTTCTCGTAACTTCCGGCTTTACAACCCGTACTCTGGCAGGCTGCAGCTCAGAAGTATGTTGAAGCGCCATGTCCGGCAATAAACTCACTCCCATACCAGCAGCGACAAGTCCCCTTATTGTCTCAGTCTCCTCACCTTCGAAGCCAATACGCGGCGTAAAGCCCGCTTCGATACAAGCATCCCATACAATGGGACGTAGGGAATACCCTGGACTAAACAGAACAAAAGTATCTTCTTTCAGCTGCGGCAATGTGATTTCTTGTTCATTCGACAACGGGTGATTTGGCGGCAAGATTGCAAACAATTCCTCGGTCAACACAATCTCTCCGGTTACATGCTCACACTCCTTCGGGAAAGGAGAAATGAACGCGAGATCCACTTCGCCGGAAACGATATCCCGGATTAGTGACGGATACATGCCTTGCTTGAAACGAAACTTCACATTCGGATGACGCTTGCGGAATTCTGCTACGATGCTAGGAATGAGATGCACACCTAGACTATGCGGGAACCCAATCCGAACTTCTCCCAACTCTGGATCCATAAACTCTTGCACTTCTTGAATCGATCGCTCAAGATCCTTCAAGATCTCCTCCGCCCGCTTGCAGAACAATTGACCAACAGGTGTTAACTGAAGGTTCCGTCCCTTCTGAAGGAACAACTTAACACCTAGTTCTTCCTCGAGTTGATGGATTTGCCGGCTGACGGCGGATTGCGCCACATGCAGTTCTTCAGCAGCTTGCGTGACATGCTCTTTTTGCGCCACTTTCACAAAGTAGTGCAATTGCCTAAGTTCCACGACTTCTCGCTCCGTTCTGTCAATTATGCTATTTCATCAATATCATTTTCTAACTGCAATTCAAGAGGAGTGCATCACTACTCTCTGGACAAGAGCTGCATGGTATGCAAGCTCTGCTCACCGGATAAGCCGTAATACACCATACACGACAAATCCAGCGGCTAAGCCACCCAAATGGGCACTCCAGCTGATGCCTTGAATGACAAAGGATTGAACAATACCAATCCCTAATATAATAAGCAATGTTCGACGGGATGCCTCATCAAGTGTCTGGCGCCGGAACAGAGCAATAAACAAATAGGCTCCGTAAATGCCGTATATTGCACCTGACGCTCCAACCGCAAGCGTCCCCCATTCCGATAGCCACAGTGCAGCTGTATTTCCTAGCAATCCACTTATGACATACAGGACGGCATACTTGAACGATCCCATCATCTGTTCGAGCGGCGGTGCAAAGACAAATAAGGCGAACATATTAAACAGCAAATGCTCAAACCCACCATGCAGGAACATGGCAGCGGCAATGCGCCATGTCTCCTTATTGAAAGGCTCTATCTTCCAGATAGCCCCATGTCGAAATAGATTTTCACCATTTGTACCACCACTAGCCATCAGCACGATAAACATCACGATATTAGCGATAATAAGCAGCGTTGTAATCGGGTAGCTTTTGACATAGGTGCGCCAATTTTCGTACCGAATAAAAATCATCGAGTCACTCCTCACTTTCACCTGCCAGTTCACATCCATCGGCGTACTTGCCCCAACCATGTAATCGGCTACTCGGAATCATTCTCAATCGTGTAGCGAATTCATCACGAAGCGACATTGGACAACCTTATGTGCAAACCGTATAATGGACAATAGGTTTACCAATTATGTGCATGATATGTAAGAAGGAGGCTACCAACCATGTCCGCAGAACGTACAGGTGTGGCAACATTAAAAGGAAATCCTATCACATTGATCGGCCCTGAACTTAAAGTAGGCGATAAAGCGCCTGAATTCCAATTGAATAAATCGCTTGTCGATGTAGTTGGGCTTGAACAATTCGCTGGTAAAGTAAAATTGATCAGTGTAATCCCATCCATCGATACAGGTGTATGCGATGCGCAGACGCGCCGCTTTAACGAGGAAGCTTCCAATCTTGGCGACAAAGCCGCAATTATTACCGTTAGTGTTGACCTCCCAATGGCACAAGCTCGCTGGTGCGGAGCAGCCGGTGTAGACAATGTCGTCATGCTGTCTGACTACAAGGACAACAACTTCGGCAAATCTTACGGTGTGCTGATTAAGGAATTACACCTCGATATGCGTTCCATCTTCGTAGTGGATGCCGATAATACGATCCGATATGTTGAATATGTTAGCGAGATGACAGAGCACCCTAGTTATGAGCAAGCATTGGCAGCTGTCCAAGCGCTTCTGTAACCCGCAACACAAATCAACTAGAGTAAAAGCGAGAGAAGAGTAAAGGCTCCTCTCTCGCTTCATGATCCTACCAACGAGTATTCATATATCACCCTACGGAGCCCGCTACTACCTTCACTTCCGCTCATTAGCTATTCATTTTGTAAGATGCCAACTTCTTGTCCAATATGGCATACAAATCAAGAATAACTCGATAGTTCGCTCCAAAATCACCAAGTCCACCGCGAGACGCGGAATAGATATCAATTGCGGTCTTGTTCGGTCCTACGTTAATGACAGATACGGTTATATCCATCGTCCGCCCCGTCATTGTTCTCTTCTCTAGCGTAATCTCGCCTACAGAAGACACCTCATGCAACACTTTGTACCCTTGAATTTTCTTTAGTGTGGATGTAACTTCTCCCCAAGCTTTCTCTCGGGACATTTGATAATAATGCGTTTTCAATTTAGGGTCCTTTGCACGATCGCCGCTCGATTCAAAACTGCGAACGATACCGACCAGTACACGTTTGAGTGACAAGAGTGTGTTCCTCCTTTTTCTAGACAGCCGATGCTCACTTATCTATAGTGTAACATTGTTCGTAAGGATACGAAAGAGGATTTACATAGAAAAAGAAAACACCTCCTCTCATGAAGTCATTCATGAAAGAAGGTGATTCGTTAGAAAGAAAACCCGCCTATGCCGTTCAGCTCCTATGCTTCTGAACCCGCTCTCGCAGGTGGGTGCTCGCATAAGTACGTTTGACTTCCCTTCGGAGAGGGCTTGCCAGCGATACTTAGATATTGAACTCCCTAGAAACAAACATTGGTTCAAAACAACGTAAGCCTACACGTACATCGCAGGATGTATTGTTTATTATACTGTGTTGTTCACGTATTGTAAACCTTGCGCCTTGCGTATTTCTTACCATTCAGTAGCGGATAAACTCTTAAAAATCTACCCAAACATTCTAGTTCATCCGTTAGGATCAACATCATATCACATTTCTTCAAAGCAATGCAAGTTCTAGTTCTCTTACTGCTTGTTAGTCGAGTTCCCCGCTTGTTCTCCATCCAATTGCGCAGCCTCTGATGTCTCGCCGTTCTCTGTATCAGCCGCTTCTTCACCTTCACCTTCACCTTCACCTTCACCTTCCTGAGCAGCCACCATGCGCTGGTACTTGTCCTGAATCTTCGTGAAGGCGTTATTGAAGTTGAAATAAGATAAGTATGCGATAAGTGACCCTGTGAAGAAGAACAATAGAACTGGCCATTTCGTAAAGCTAAAGTATAAAATGATGCAGCTCAACACAATCGTTACGATACTGCTAACAGGAGTGAAAATCGTTAACAGCACACTGTTCTTCATAATATGTGTTGTTTTTGCTTGTAAATGTGCAACCATCGAGAAGAAGTTAAACAATGAAACGAACAGCAATATCAGCAAACCTAGCATTGCATACCCGATAAACTGCATAGACTTCAACTCAGTCATATACACGTAATAGTCGATATACATAATAACGAACAGCAGCGTGTAAAAGATACCGCCTACCATCGCCTGCTTATAATTGTCTTTGTATGATTTGAAAAATGTACGCAGGAGCTTAACATCCGTGTCCCCCATGATCCACTTCCGCGCAACGGAGAACATCGCAGCTGTCGCTGGGAACAATGTAAACGGTGCCACAAGTCCCATCGCCCAATTCATCGTAATGGATTCATTGATAAAGTTCTGCTGATCAACCATCAGCTTCATGAATAAAAAGATAAAAAAAGGTGACGAACAGATAAGCCACAATATGTTCGTGACCGAAAAACGCATGATCCATTCTGAAATGCGGTAAAAGCCGCCCATAATCCCTCGAAATTCCAAAGGTCATTCCCCCTCATCATCCTGTCTCTACTACTATAATACAAATTGCTACCTTAGTGCCAGTGCCTATTTTGTTTCCAATTAGGTTCGTGTCCACAGCGAGAAAAGTATTTCCGCATAGGATATTAATGTGACAACACCAAACATCGCAGTTTTAAAGGAGGTTCCCGTATGGGGCAATTAGGTTTTGGAGGTAGCTGTGGAGGTTTTGGTTTTACTTCCACAGGGGTGATTCTTGTCTTGTTTATTTTGTTAGTTATTATAAGTCGCTCTTTTATCTAATGAACTGTTGCGGCAAGCCAGATTCACGCTAATCATCCTTGACAAACAAAAGAGACCGCTCCAACTGGGGCGGTCTCTATGATCAACGGAAGACATTCATCATTCGAATGTGCCTCGTCCTACTCGTCGCGCTTATTACGGTTCTCGTCGTTGTTAAAACGTCTTGGGCGGCGATCGCCACCACCACCGTTGTTGTTGCGGTCGCGGGAATCGCTGCGGCCATAACGCTCGCCACGTCCGTCGCGGTTGTACCCGCCACGGTTGCCATCACGTCCACCATCACGTCCACCATCGCGTCCTCCACGAGAGTCACGTCCGCCACTGGAACGACCATTGCGGTTGTAAGGTGCAGACATCTTGCGTCCACTAGAACGAAGGTCTGGCTTGCGACGCTTCGCACGGATTGGATCTTCAGGAGTCAAGTTGATAGAAACTTCCTTCTTATCACCTGTCAGCATCTTGAATGCAGCAGACAACAATTGTACGGAGTCGTATTGCTCCAGCAATTCAATAGCAATGCCTTTGTATTCATTTAGCTCGCCATCCTTAAGCACATCAAGAATGCGATCTGCAACAATGCGCTGCTTCCCTTCTATCGCTTCTGCAAGGCTAGGAATCGGCTTGCGCGGAATGCGATGACGAGTTACACGCTCGATGAAGTGCAAATGGTCAATTTCACGAGGCGTCACGAAAGACCATGCGCTGCCTTCTTTACCAGCACGGCCCGTACGACCGATACGGTGTACATAAGATTCTGGATCTTGCGGCAAGTCAAAGTTAATTACATGTGTTACACCAGAAACATCCAAACCACGTGCAGCTACGTCAGTCGCAACGAGAACATCAATGCTGCCGTCACGGAACTTGCGCATAACCGTATCACGTTGGTTTTGGGACAAATCGCCATGCAAACCATCTGCTGAATAACCACGCTTCTGCAATGCTTCAGACAATTCGTCTACACGACGCTTCGTACGGCCGAATACAATCGCAAGCTCCGGGGATTCCATATCGAGCAAGCGGCTCAATGCATCGAACTTCACACGTTCAGGAACTTCAATGTATGCTTGTTCAATGAGTGGAGCACTCACATGCTTAGGCATAACCGATACATGTTCTGGCTCGCGAAGGAATTGATTAGCAAGCTTTTGGATGTTCGGTGGCATCGTTGCGGAGAAAAGCATTGTCTGGCGTTGTTCAGGTACAAGGCTCAAGATGGAAGTGATATCTTCCATGAAGCCCATATCCAGCATTTCATCTGCTTCATCCAATACAACTGTTGCAACATCATCGAGACGAATTGTCTTACGGTTGATGTGGTCAAGCAAACGACCTGGTGTACCGATAATAATTTGTGGGTGCTTTTTCAAAGCACGAATTTGTCGGCCAATATCTTGTCCGCCATAAATCGGCAATGAACGGACGCCTTTGAAACGAGTCAGTTTGCCGATTTCTTCAGCAACTTGGATCGCCAATTCGCGCGTTGGTGTCATAATCAGAGCCTTTACACGTTCTTCAGTTGGGTCAATCTTCGAGATCAACGGGATACCGAAAGCCGCCGTCTTCCCCGTACCCGTCTGCGCTTGTCCGATAAGGTCTCGTCCGGTCATCGCTACAGGTATCGCTTTCTCTTGAATTGGAGTCGATTCTTCGAACCCTAATTCCGTTATCGCTTGAAGCACTTTCGGCTCCAAGCCAAATTCTGCAAATGTCTTCAAAATATTCATACTCCTTCATTGTGGACAATCCACAGCCTTATCTGTATTCTTAAGTAGCGCGACAATGGTGACGAATGGCACTTTCAGTCAACCGTCTTCTCATATACAATGCGGAGGGACACTCTTATTGTGTAGCGTGAACTCCGCGTCAAATTCATGTACATCGTTGGTAACTAAAGCCTACTCAAGAATATCCAGAATATTATAACACAAAAATATTGAAGAATACCAGATCCGAACTAACTAATACTACGTTTTGAGGTGACATTGCTTGAAACGAATTTTTGATTTCATCATGTTAATTGCCGGGGCAGCGCTCATCGCTGCATCATTTAATTTGTTCTTAATGCCCCACCATTTGCTTAGTGGCGGCGTATCTGGATTATCGCTCGTAACGAATTACTTGACTCATTGGAATCCGAGCATTTTATATTTCGCCTATAATTTACCGCTAATCATATGGGGCTGGTTCGTGCTTGGCAAACGCTTTATTGGATATAGTTTACTAAGTGTCGTCGCGACAACTTACTTCATATCCGTCTTCCCAGTTAAAGCTGTTGCCAACGAATCGCTTTTATCTGCTGTATTTGGGGGCACACTAGTAGGTATCGGAAGCGGGATATCCCTACGAGTAGGCGGCTCATCAGGTGGATTTGACATTATCGGTTCAATTGTAACCAGATATCGCGACTTCTCAATCTCGAACATTCTGGTTGGAATGAACGCGGCTGTTATTGTAACCCATGGATATTTATCGAATGAGTGGGAACTGGCGCTTTACTCCATGGTCTCCATATTCACGACCGGCAAAGTAATCGGCACCATCTATATTAACCACTACAAGGTAACGGTGTTCATTATTACGAGGAACAAGGAAGCACTTATTAACAAGCTGCTGGTCTTGCCGCATGGAGTTACCGTTATAAAAACCACAGGTGCATTTACCGATATTGAGAAAGACATGTTGATGACCGTTACTACACGTTATGAATTGACCGAGTTAAAACGTGTTATTCGTGAAAATGACCCTAAGGCTTTTGTAAATATTGTGGAGACTGCTGGTGTCATCGGGAATTTCCGAAGGCCGAAAAATAGGTAAGCCGCTCGGTTGCCAGACGTACATATGAATCGTTGTCAGCGATATAAGAAAGACCCGTCCAAGTAAATGGACGGGCGTTTCTTATGCGAATTAAAATTATAATTACATCGGAATGACTCGGATGCTCTACGCTGGATATGGACATGCTATGCGAATGCGCATCGTTTATTGCCTATAGAGTCATCTCTTGCTTATACTTCTCGACTTCAGATGGAGAAGCGAACACATAATGCTCCGGTGTTATTTCAACTAAGCTTGGACTCTCGACATCATAGTTATGAATACTCGGACTATAATATATTCGTTGGCGATTCCGCTCGTAGTGCGGATCTGGATGAGGAATGGCTGACAGCAGGGATTTCGTATACGGGTGAATCGGTTGCCGATATAAATCATCAGCCTTGGCCAACTCCACAATCTTCCCATTATACATAACGCCAATCCGATCTGAGAAGTATTTAACGACAGACAGGTCATGGGCAATGAACAAAATAGTAAGCCCAAGCTTCTTCCGAAGCCGATTGAGCAAATTCAACACCTGTGCCTGAATCGATACATCAAGCGCGGATATCGGTTCGTCTGCAATGACAAGATCGGGACTCGTAATTAACGCTCTCGCAATTCCAATCCGCTGCCTCTGCCCTCCTGAGAACTCATGCGGATAACGACTCGCGTGTTCCCGGGTCAATCCTACCGTCTCCAGAATGTCATAGACCATATCCATCATTTCTTTTTCATTATTGCAAAGCTTATTGATTTTCAGACCCTCCCCGATAATCTCCTTTACCGTCATGCGTGGGTTTAAAGAGGCAATCGGATCCTGGAAAATCATCTGCATGCCGCGGGTCATTTCTTTCCTGAGCTCCTTAGTCAGCGGGCCTGATATAAGCGAACCATTGAAATAAATTTCGCCGCTCGTCGGTTCATATAGGCGAATGATCGTTCTGCCCGTTGTCGTTTTGCCGCAGCCAGATTCGCCGACAAGTCCGAACGTCTCGCCGCGATAGACCGTGAAGCTGATATCATCGACGGCTTTGACCACTGTTTTTTCCTTCCGATGCCGCTGCTGAAATATTGCTTTAAATGCTTGACCTCCAGCACCGAATCGCGAGTTGCATTCGTCATCTTATCGCACCAGCCTTCCCGTTTGCTGCTCAATTCGTTTCTTCAATACATCCGGAAGCTCCACCTTCGGCGCATTCGGATGGAGAAGCCACGTCGCGGCATAATGCGTGTCGCTTATTCTGTACATCGGCGGTTCTTCTTCAAAGTCAATATGCATCGCATATCGGTTGCGTGGAGCAAAGGCATCTCCTTTAGGCGGATGCAGCATATTGGGAGGCGTTCCTGGTATGACTAGCAATTCGTCGGATGCGCTCGTACCCAGATCAGGCATGGATACGAGTAAGCTCCATGTATACGGATGCTTAGGATTGTAGAAAATCTCATCAACCGTTCCATGCTCGACGATTTTGCCCGCATACATCACGGCCACGCGATCCGCGACGTTTGCAACCACCCCAAGATCGTGCGTAATGAATATGACGGACAACTTCCGTTCCTTCTGAATCTCCTTAATCAGATCGATAATTTGCGCCTGAATCGTAACATCAAGCGCCGTCGTCGGCTCGTCGCATATCAGTACTTCCGGGTCACATGCAAGGGCGATCGCGATGACGATACGTTGACGCATTCCGCCAGAGAACTGAAACGGATATTGATGGAATCGCTTCTCCGCATTCGGAATGCCTACTGCTTCCATCAGCTCCAGCGCTTTGGCTTTGGCCTCCGCTTTGCTAAGCTTCTGTGAACGAAGCGCCTCCATAATCTGTTTGCCAATCTTCATTACCGGATTTAGAGACGAGAGCGGATCCTGAAAGATCATGGCAATTTTAGAGCCGCGAATTTCGGTAAACTGTTTCTCCGTATATTTCGTCACATCTTGCCCATGATACTTGATACTGCCACGTTCAATAACGGCATTTTTAGATAATATCCCGACGATCGCTTTGTTCGTCACGGATTTCCCCGAGCCTGATTCACCGACGATAGCCAGCGTCTCACCTTTACGCAATTCAAAGTCGACCCCGCGCACGGCCTGCACCTTTCCCGCAAACGTCTTGAACGAGATATGCAGATCATTTACTTGAAGAATCATATCGTTGTGTGTCGTCATCTTAGCTCCCCCCGCTATTCGCTATTATTCTTGGCCTCTCAAAGTCGGATCAAATGCATCCCGCAAGCCGTTGCCGAACATATTGAAAGACAACATCAAGAGCGAGATAATAATGGCAGGAAATAGCGTCAAGTGAGGATGCTCGAGCAGCACTTTCTGACCTTCTGACAACAAGCTGCCAATGGAAGGTTCGGGAGCAGCGATACCGAGTCCCAAATAAGAGAGAAATGCCTCTGTAAAAATAGCCCCTGGAATCGCGAGCGTCGCTTGCGTAATGATCGGACCGATTGCGTTCGGCATAATGTGCCGGAATATCAATAGACGATCCCGCGCTCCCATCGTACGGGATGCCAATACATATTCTTGACCTTTATATTTATAGAACTGTGCCCGAATCATGCGGCTCATGCCAATCCAGCCCGTAATCACCATCGCTAATATTAATGGACTTATACCTGCACCCATGAGCATGACAAATAGAATTACGACGACTAAGCCGGGTATTCCATTCAAAATCTCAATAATCCGCTGCATAATCATATCGACCGCTCCGCCATAATACCCGGAAATCGACCCATATGTAAGACCGATCAGCATATTGATGGTCACGGCCATAAACCCGATAATCAACGAGATTCGGGTACCCTTCCATAATCGCGTCCATTGATCGCGCCCCAATGCATCTGTACCCATCCAGAAATATTTATCTTTCGCCTCTTTTAACTGATACATATCAACTTTCGCTTGCACCATTGGAATTTTGTTGCCGCGGTAGTCAACTTCAAATTCTTTAAGCACTTTTACAATCGAGCCTTTATATTTTTCTTCCAAACTCGTTTTTTTCACGTCCATCACTTTCGTTCCATCCCAAATCCCCAGCTTCTCCAGCACCGGGACGCGCGGAGGAAGCAAGTTCCAATCAAGATGCTGTTCCCGGTAAGTGTATGAACTGATCATCGGAGCAATGATTGCAAGCAAAATGATAATTCCAATCACGATCGCCGCGATGGTAGAAGCTTTGTTCCTGCGGAATCGCAGCATCGCATCCTGAAAAAATCCAATTGCCTTGCCTTCGAATTTCTCATCCGCGATAGGCTTGTCCCGCTGAACGAATTCGAATGGGTTCGGTTCCATGTTGGGCTCCGTATTCTGACTCGTCTTCATTACTTCTTCCCTCCCATTCGAATTCGCGGGTCAATAATTCCGTATGATAAATCCACGATCAAGATGCTGATCAGAGCGATTATAGAATAGAAGAACATAACAGCAATCGTTACCGGATGATCCAAAGAATTGATGGAGTTCAAAGACAGAGAACCAAGACCAGGCACGCTGAAAATATTCTCGATTACGATCGCTCCCGACATTATGGCCAAAATCATCGGAATAAGAATATTCGACAACGGGATGAACGAATTACGAATCGCGTGACGCATGGTGGCCTGCATATGCGATAGGCCTTTCATTCTTGCCAACAGCATATAATCCGAATTAAGCGTTTCGCATAATTCGGCACGCAAATACCGAGTAATGATCGCAATTTCGCCAAAGGACAACGCCAGCACAGGCAAAATCATCGATTTTAACTTATCCCAAGTTATCCCTTGATCCGTCGACAGCAGAATCGGCAGCAGATCCCATTTGAAAGCCACCACGTATTGCAGCAGAGCTGCAAATACGAAGGAGGGCACCGAAATAAACAACACGACCATTATGTTGATCCCATGATCGGTCATCGTATTCTTTTTCAATGCCGCTATTATTCCGCACATAATACCGATCGGCAGAGTAAATAGAAGCGCCATAATATTTAATTGAATCGTGATCGGGAGCTTATCCTTAATAATATTGAAGACCGGAACCTTCGGCTGTACTTTTAGCGAATCTCCGAAATCGAAAGTAAGGAAATCCCCAAGGAAATATACGTATTGTACAACAAGCGGCTTATCCAAATGATATTTGGCTTCAACCCGTTCCCGAATATCAGCAGGCAGCAATGGATCGTCCACGATACTGCCCGGCATGGCATGAATTAAAAAGAACAACAGGCTAATGATAAGAAATAGAGTAATAACCATGGCAATGAATCTTTGCGATATGTATCGTAACATGAGCCTGGAACTCCTTTTCCGCAAGGTAGGAGACCTTGCGTCGCCGCAAGGCCTCCTCTTTTCTGGTATTAGTCGACAATGTCTGCTTGCAGGATAGCAAACCTAACTTCAGGGAAATATTTCCCTTTTGTAGCCAAATGAATACGATCTAGATAGATGACAGCATTATTGTTTTGGAAGACTGGAATTTGCGGCACGTAATCGGCCAGCATCTTCTCCATCTCCCCTAATGCCTTCAATCGTTCCTCTGGCTTCAGCAGCAAATCGCCTGTCGTAGTCCGCTTCTGCAGTGCGTCGAACGCGTCGCTGCTAAATCTATGGTTGCGGTTCGGGAAGTCCTTCGTCCACACCTTCATGCTGCCCCACGGGTTGAACGCATTTTGCGTCATGGAGCCGATACCCAACTCGTATTTTCCTTCTTTGTAAGCGTCGTAAGCTGATCTCGGCGGCATCGCTCTGAGCTTAACAGCAAACTTATCCTTGCCGAACAAATTTTCGTACATTTCTTGCGTAACTTCTGCCGTGCGCTTCATCGTTTCCTGAGCATCGAAGTAGGTGACTTCAACCGTGATCTTCTTGTTGCCGTTCGCCTGATACGCCTTTTCGAAATATTCCTTCGCTTTATCTGGCTCGTAGCCCGTTCCTGGAGCTACGGCTAGCTTCCCTTCTTCGGAATCGCGATATCGCTTGCCTTCTGTATAGTCTCCAACTACACATATCGTAGAAATAAAATACGGTGCTGATTTAAACGTTTTGAAAATGCCTTTGGTAATTTTATCGCGATCGAGACCATAGTACAGCGCTTTGCGGAAATCATTGTTTTTCAAAATCGGGTTACTGTCCGATTCAGAGTTTACATAGAAGCCCCATACCCCGTCAGCTTCTGTGTAGACGACTCGCGGATCCTCGCCGTATTTGTCGAATTGTTCGCCGCTAATTGATACCGAGTCAATTTCGCCCTTTTCCCACAATTGAACACGAGTCGAGCTTTCCGTGACAACACGCGTTTCGATGCGGTCAGGCTTATAAATTGCCACTAATGGCGAATCCGGGTTCTTTTCAAACGTATGATGCTGGTCGCGCACCCACTCCGTTAATCGATACGTTCCAGAAGAAGGAACCTGTTCTACCGTTGTTCCGTAAGTCGTTTCCGTTCGATCAGCCTTCATGCCGCCCTCATACAGCTTCTCGTGAACGGGAGAAGTCGCCCCTCCGTTCGCAAAGGCACCATAGATGTCGATTTCCGGCATCTCAGATTCCAGCGTAATTTCGAACGTGGAGTCATCTTTTGCTTTAATTCCGACATCTTCCCATTTGGCTTCGCCCTTAAAATATTTGTTAGCGTTTACAATAGGAATATCGTCAAATAATATGTAAGAGTTCTTATTGGCCAGCTTTGGATCAAGCAGCATTTTATAGGAATATTCATAAGTTTTCGCATTAATCGGCGTGCCGTCCGTCCACTTCAATCCTTCCTTCAGCTTGAACGTCCATACTTTATTATCCGTTGTCGTTGGTAGATCAACCGCATGATTGCCAACAAATTTTATATTGTCCGTTGGTTCGTCATAAATAATCTCCAATAAGTTCCCGTAAATATATTTCATCATATCTGCGGTTTCGGCACTGTTGTACGTATGCTGATTGAACGTATCCGCAGACATCGTAGCAAGCCGTAATACCTTCGGCTTATCGCTCGCTGCGCCTTTCTGCTCGGTCGCAACCTTACCTTCATTCTCCTTGCTCCCCTGATTCTCTTGTCCGGCATTCCCGCTCCCGCTCGTGCAACCCGCGAACGTAAGCATCATCATGATAGCCAAAACAACCAAGAACGGTTTTTTTGGCAGCTTCATACAATCCCCTCCTGATTTTCTCACTTTTTTTCAATTCATGTATGTAAAATATGTGGGTAACAAAGGAAATAGAATGTTGGGTCGATTATGCCAACAAAATTGACACCTTGTGAAATAATGTGCCTTTGGATTGGATGGATGCGTTCACATTGTTGTAGGTTTGATACTAGACTGAGAGCCGATTCATTGAGGAAGATCATTACTTGTCGGGTTGCTATATATGCGTATATACCACGAATCGACAACGATCAAATGCATACTTGTGAGGTAAATTATGGTATAGTTTTTTATAAATCTATCAAACTAAATACCCATAGTCAACAATTAAATCACAGAATACTCCTTAGAATACTCAAGGAAATGCGGAAATAGGAGGATAAATGATGGATTATGCCGAATCATTCCTAGTCATCACATCAAAATATCTTCTCACTCGTCACATCAGATTCCTCCAACACATCTAAATACGAGCGAATTTAAAGGGAAAGGATTTTTCGCCATGAAACGACTGCTGCTTGTTGTAACCCTCTTATTTACAGCTGGTTATTCCATCTTAAACGGTCATAATTCCCTGCTTATAAACGTATCGAATTCCTTCTTCATCATCGGTCTTATCTACCTATTGATCGCCTTGCTCGCTTACGTGCGGAACATCGGCTTTTTTAAGTCATTGAGCTATCATCTCCAACGCAAGGAGAAGGAAAAAGAACATGCGCTTCATTACGATTCCAGTAACAAATCGTCGTCTGGGCAGCCCAAAAAGAGAATAGCCCTGCATGAATATGCTGAATTGATTCGCACAAACCAATGGTCCAGCAAAATATTATATTTGTACTCGATTCCGTTGCTGTTGTGCTCCTGTATGCTGGCAATATTCGCAACATAACAACCCCGTTCCATAACAGAACGGGGATTAATCAAACGCTATTCAATCTTTAAAACGTTCATTTCCATGTAATCACACAGTATTAACCCGTCCAGCAAGGACGGGTCTAATCCTTCATCTCTCTTTTTGACTAATTGGACAAGGTCTGCTGTTGTACATGTTCCTGCTCACTTGTCTCCGAATCTGTATATCTTAATTGACGCAATGCTGGCCGCGTCATGGCACCAAATACAATGACTAACAAAAATATCCCAAAAATACGTACAACAAACTGGATACCTATCCCAGCATGCAGCAAATAGGCAACGAATGCGTAAGAAAGCGGTGTTAATCCGGTTACAATCGATATGAAGATACTCATTACTTTCCCTATCATATGATGGGGAGTGCTTGAATGAATGTACGTGAACAATGGGATATTCATAACCTGAATCAATACTCCAATCGAAAACAACACAAGCATAGACACGACTAAATGATGCACATATCCGAGTGACGTGTAAGCAATAACGATCAGAAACAACGAGCATAAAATAACAATTCCCGGTCTTGCGAAAGACTTTCGCAGAGATACAACAACGGATCCCAATATAAATCCGACTCCCAGCGAGACCTCTAACATGGCTAACACAACTGCGTTCCCCTTAAAAATATCCTTAGCCAAAATCGGAAGCATTACCCCCATTGGACCAGTCACGAAAAAATTCATAATGAATCCGATTGCCATTAACGTTGGCAATGCGCGATGTGTGCGAATATATTCGAAGGAGGAAGTCAATTCCCTCCACTTTGATTTTCTTGGTGTGCTGGAATCATGCGATTGAATCCGAATAAAGGATATAAGCGTAGTCGAAATAATGATAGAAATAAGACTAAATAGAAAGACTCCGGAAAAGCCTATTGTAATAATGAACGTGCTGCTAAGCAGGGGACCTATGATTAAACTGTACTGATTAGCCATACGAAGCAGCGCGTTGCCTTTCTGGTAAGCCTTTTTATCAATGATTGACGTAATAACAGAGTCATAGGCCGGTCCAGCAAATGCATCCAGCACACCGAACAAGAAGGAGACGATGATAAGGAATAACGGGGTGATCATATCCAGCCAGTACATCGTCAGCAATAGCCCAATCGAGAGCACCTTCATCCATTGCGATGTGAGGATAATGATCTTTCGATTGACGCGATCTGCGATTACTCCGCCGTATATCATGAACAGCAGTCTTGCACCGGAAGAGGAGAAAAGGATTAAACCCAAATAACTGCGCGAGTCAAACAAAGTCACCGTCAACCATTCGACAGCAACAATGTAAATATAATACCCAGGACTAACTAGAATTGCGGCGGTCAGCAGCAGCATGTAGTTCCTGTTGCTACGGAGATTAGTTGTTGTATTCATAGGCAGGCTCATTCATTCTGGATTCTTCATGCAAGATCAACTGAATCAACTCTTCCGGTTGCGGAAGAGCGGCATCTGAACTGGTATAGGTACCACTTGAAGCCTTATATCCCTCTGCCTGTACATTAACGAACAGATGTCCGTCTTTCTTGAGGATTTCCACGTTCCGCTGCACGCTCGGCTGATTCCACATAGAGTTATTCATATTCGGGGCGATGTATATCGGGTTAGCATAGTTCAACACGCAACAGCTTAACAGATCGTCTGCCATTCCGTGCGCCATCTTGGCCAAGAAGTCCGCAGATGCGGGAAGTATGAGGAAGATGTCGGCATCCTGAACAGCGTTGACATGCGGAGCTTTGAGATTCTTCGTAAATAGATCATCATAGACATGATCGCACAAATTGGCTAGTGCAAGCGTAGACACAAACTGCTTGGCATTATCGGTAACGACAATATCCAATTGACACTGAAAGCGGCCTTTAAGCGCGAAAATATAGTTATGTACGTTCAAGGCGCCAATTGTACCTGTAATCCCTATTACGATTTTGTTATACGCTCGGCTCATATGCATAATCCTCATTTACTAGTGTAATGTACTTCTTAATACTCTTCTTTACTGGAGGACATGGTGTTGCGCCAGTCTCAATTCGTTCGAGTGGACATGCATTCCCCTGGCATGATGGTCTGAAGAAGCATTTGGTGCAAGAAGCATCCTCATTGACTCCGCCTGTAACCCACAAGCTCCATTTCTCTTGATCAATGACCATATCCCCATTTTCAAGAATATCGCCTACATGATTCATTGGATTATTGAATGCAACTGTACATTTGTAGATCATCCCGTCAGACCCGATTACACATGAGGATGGACTGGAGGCATAGCATTCAGAACCTCCTGGACGCAAGTATTGCTTGTATAAATCGAAATTAAATCCTTTTTCTTTCGCTTTCTCATAGAACGGAAACAGCATTTTCGTATCGCATAAATGGACGTCAGCTGTCTGTTCCCCTTTCAAATTCTGTATCGGCACGAAATGCAGCATGAAACGGGGATCGTCAACAAATGCACTGCTGACTAACGAAATATAGTTATCCATCACAGTCGACACTTCTTGATTGATATTGGAACGCAGTACAACATTGAAAGGTTTATCGCTTTGCTTCATCTTCAATAAATTCGAGAATATCGTATCAAATGTCTTCTCTCCGAATCGGCCCACTCGGTAGCTGTCATGCGTTTCCGCAGTCCCATCTAAAGTAATTTGAAAGCTTCTCACATTCATGTCGAGCAGTTCCTCGAAAGTCTCACTATTTAGCAAATAGCCGTTCGTTGTGATATTGGCGTGATATTGCACGTTGTATTTGGCACAAATCTCTTTGATTGGAGCAGACATGCGCTTAATGACATCGAATGATTTGAGCGGCTCCCCGCCAAACCAGCTAATGAGCAGCCGGCTATAATTTTTAACGTTTCTCTCCAAAAAATTCAATATTCCTTGCTGCACCGATTCCTTCATTTCGGACTTCAGAAAGTCTTCATAACAGTAAGTACAACGGAAGTTGCAATCCTCATTTGGCAGTATTATTAACTGAAGCATACGGTTCTCAGCTAACATATTGTACTTTTGTGCAGTTGCCAGCTGAAATTCATTCACTCGATTCTTAACTAAAAAACCTTTGTTTTGTAAATGTTGAATTAATCCACTGCGGATCTCATCTTGTGACTCTACTACATCAAGCTCCCTGACTTTCAACAGCTCATCAACAATCTCTGCCTCTCCACCAGTGAACTTACTTATTTTCCCGGTATATGAATTATATAGACGCAAATGTTCACCGTCTGCGACACGAACATTGAAACGAGATGCCTTGAGCGTGCTGCTGTCCTGGATCGTTATATCTCCTCTTAATACCAATTGAATCCCTCCGCAGCTATTTGAAATACCTACCAAATTGAGAATTATGTACTCGCTCATCATTGCTGTTGCTATTGCTATATGGATAACTGTCCTGCTCATTAGTGCAAGTAGAATCAGTAGAAATATCCTCGGTTTAATAGATGTAAACGATTACAAAATAGGCTGGAGCCTATTTTGTAATCGTTTGGGATAAGTGCTTAACAGAAAATGTTGATTGTCTTGGATCCGCCTTCTTCGCCTTCTTTTTCAACTGAAAATGCCATTTGATTCACCTCCATAATTTGGTTTGTTCGCCACTTGCAAGTTCAGAATAATTCCATTTTATACTAAAGTCAACTCTTTTCTTGAAATTTTTTTTGGTATAATATATAACAAGAATAGGTTTATTCCATGAATGACAACATTCTATCTATTACCCTCTAAACACTAAGTTAACAAGTTGTTTCCACGCTGGTGTTAAGTTGATTCACTCCCTTATTGCGAACATTCGATATCACTCTCCACGACAAAAAGAGCCAATATCCTGTAGGCAGAATGATGGCTCCCCAACGTAATCGTTATCTATCAATTTCAATCTTGACTCTTCTTTCTCATTTCTTAGGGCAAATATTCATATCTAACGTCAATCAAAGCATTTTCGTTTGTGGCAAGACCTAGTGTTGCAGCAACGCCTGGCGACAAATCGATCCCTGCAGGATTGAGCACCTTGCGACCCTGTGCATCCTTGCCATTGTTCCAATTGTTATAATAGGCAGCTGTTGAAGCAGGAGTACCCAATGCTAAGCTAAAGCCGAATCGTCTAGGATTGCTTCCATTGGCAGTATCCCAGTAATTATCATCGACATTCCAAGGGTCAACATCCTTCACTTCAACACCAAGTGCAGACTTAACCGTATTCGGATTATAAACATTGACTACATGCTTCGGATTGCCATACGTCCCTCGAAATTGGACTGGGATATTACTAATCCAGCCTTTATTCGCAAATTTAATATATTTATCAGGCAGTGCGTCCTCATAGGAGCCGCTTATATCTGGATCGTATTGAGTTGCAAAAATACCAGAGATTCGCGGTACGTCAGCATATGCACTGTATTTTGTCTTCAACCACGTATTTCTGCATTCTTTCTCGTCTGCCCACCACTTCGTCATCCATTCTTCGAAGGAAGTGTACTTATCTTGGAGCAGATTCTGTAAGGCAGCATTCCGTACTTGAAATAAGGTATCAGCCTTCGCGTTATAGCTGTCCGCCGTTAGCGACTTCAACTGATGTAAATCTATTACTACGTAATAGACCAATCAAACTTGACAAAAACGCGTAAATAAAATATCCGTTTAAGCTCATTGAGATGAAAGACTAGATAGTATCCATATGGAGTAGAAGATATGATAATTGGTAACCGAGGGGGGGTATGCTGGGAGTTATTGTAGCGTTCACACAAATACGAACACCTTATCGGGAAGCCGTGAGGCGGGTATACCTTTGACACTCTCACGTGCCTCCCTGCACAAGCGTAATCTTGTGCATGCCTTAGGTGCTTCAAACTACATCAATTGCTTATGCAAGCTCACGAGTGCTCGCAGACAAATTCAAGAAATAGTTCAACGTCTTCTGAACTCGTTGAATCACTTGATCCTGAACAGGCTGCCCTTCTGCTGTGAATTGTCTTGCATCGCCGCCGATGGAAATCCATTCTGGACAGTTAATTCCGTGTACATTGCGAACGATTGTCTGTAGATGCGTCAACGAACTGATACCAACCGCACCACCTGCAGAGCTAACCGACAAAACGACCTTATTGTTGAAATAGTCAAAGCTCAAATAATCGAGCGCGTTCTTCAGTACGCCGGATATACTCCCGTGATACTCAGGTGTAGCCAACACAATGGCATCAGCTGCGAGAACCGACTCTCTTAACAGCTTCACATTCGTATGCTGTTCTGCATCGTCTGGGCAGTAGAGAGGAAGCTGCAGTTCATTGAGATCAATGACTTGCGCCTCATGGCCTTTCTCCTGAATACTTGCTGCTAGATAACGAACAAGCTTCGTGCTTGTTGCTTCTTTACGATTGCTGCCAGAAATACATACGATGCGCATGATCGCACTCCCCTTCCATCATCATTCGGCTGACAAGCGTCTATTACGTCTATTAATCTCGAACGGGGATGATATATCCGCTGCCATTCACGCAGCGTTTCTTCTCTAGCAAAGTCAAGCCCTCCCAAGTAACACCCGGGATCTCCCGCTCGAAATGTGCTTCTGCTTGCAGAAATGCTTGTTCTTCTGTATCTGCTGTCAGCACACATACGAACGTTCCTTGCGTCGAGGACGCTTCCAACCGATATATGTACATTTTTCCATCCCCTTCCCTATCGCACATCATACATAAAACCGGAATCATGCGTCAAGATGTCACATCAATTGAAATCGTCTATCCCTCCTCCGCACATCTTGCAAATATACAAAAAAACCCGGCCAACCGCATGATGCGGCTTCGCCGGGCTTATCCAAATCTGTGAGATCTAGCAGCGTCTTATTGACACAGACGCGAAGCCAAATCGTACAGCTCCATATTGAATTCCTTCTTCGTGTTCACAACGAGATCGATGTCTGTTGCGACCAGCTCACCCTTAATCATACCGCAAGCCTTGCCGGATTCGCCTTCCATCAGCTGGCGAACCGCGAAGTCGCCCAGACGGCTTGCCAAGATACGGTCGAACGCTGTTGGGGAACCACCGCGCTGGATATGACCGAGAACCGTAACACGCGGCTCAACAGTTGGGCAGCGTTCAATGATGGCATTCGCTACATCTTCACCGCGTCCAACACCTTCCGCTACAATAACGATGCTGTGACGCTTGCCGCATTCGAAGTTCTCACGCATACGACCTGCAACTTCATCTATGTTATGGTCAACCTCAGGTACAAGAATTGATTCCGCGCCACTAGCAAGACCTGCATACAGCGCTATATCCCCACAATGGCGACCCATAACTTCCACGACAGAAGAACGCTCGTGGGAGCTCATCGTATCGCGAAGCTTGTTTACTGCGTCAACTACGATGCTGACAGCTGTGTCGAAGCCAATTGTATAATCTGTAAAGGAAATATCATTATCAATTGTTCCTGGCAGACCCATTGTCTTGATGCCAAGCTTGCTCAACTTGTTCGCACCTTGATAAGAACCGTCGCCACCGATAACAATCAAGCCATCGATGCCGTGCTTGCGCAAAATGTCTGCACCCTTTTGCTGGCCTTCCGGAGTTCTGAACTCTTGGCAGCGAGCGGATTGCAGAATCGTTCCGCCACGTTGAATGATGTCACCTACACTGCGAATATCCATTAGGCGAATATCTTCATTCAATAACCCTTGATAACCGCGCTGAACTCCATAAACCTCAATTCCATTGAATATAGCTGCACGCACTACTGATCGGATTGCAGCGTTCATACCTTGTGAGTCTCCGCCGCTTGTCAATACGGCAATCTTTTTTACAGCAGACATGATTCGTTTCCTCCCTCATAATCCTCAATACATATGTTTACGTATCCAGAGGCTGTTCAACCAGAAAAATAATCGCATAAGCGGACTATTCTTCATGAGACGCTTGGATACTTGTTGAACCGCGGCCTGTTCCCTTACTTTCGGATCTGATAAATATAGAGCTAGCAGCCCTTCTATAATCATACGATGAAATCGTCCATCCGGCAGTGAGCTAACTCGCACCGTTGCAAGGTCTGCAAAGTGGCCAATCCGGTTCACGACCAAGCTCTGATCGTCGTAATAATTGCAGAAATTCAAGTCTCCGCCGGCACGATCTTCTTCTTGGTCAATTAAATAATCTAACATAATATGCAGTCCACATACATATGGAAAATATGCCTCTAGAATGTGGTCTGCATCTGCTTGCGTCAGACTCTCGTCTGCCGCAGCCAAAAATAACTGGAACACACCTAGTGTGGAGCCGGTCGCCGCAGCGAATTCATTCCAACCGAGCTCCGTATAAGCCGATTCATGCAGGTTCCACCAATCCAGCAGTGCCTGCTCCCGCGAATCCGGGTGAATATGCTTGTACACCTGAAGGTCTGTATACAGTCCGACAAGACGAACAATATGCGGCTGTGCGATTCCATACGCCGGCAGTGAAGCAATACTATCTCTGCACGTCTGTACTAGATCACGCAAATAGCCTCCGTCCTCTTGATCATCACGGAGCGCATAATAGTCTTTGAGGGGTTCGTCCGGTTGGACCGCATCCAGCATAGCCTGATGGAGCAAGCGGAAATCATCCGCATCCATAGAGGTGCTTCGGTCGCACAGGTTGTCCAAATAGTCACTGATCGTCTGAAAAGCAACAATGAGCGGGATCAATATATGGCGTACATCTAATCTAGCCGCAGCGTATACCGCACCGCCCTCACAATGAAATTGCTTGCTAGCGATGCTCGCGAGCGCCTGCTTGCGCAGCTCCTCGTTCGGAATTCGTTCAGCCCGCGTCTGCCAGCTTGCCAACGATTGACGAACCCCCGGCAATATATACTTATATACGCGGTACATGAGTCCGAGCGGCCCTTTCGGAGCTCGCGTACGGCGTTGCCTCACCTGATTCAAGAAAATCCTCCGTCCTCTGTGTAGGTCAACTTCTACGAGATGATGTTACTCACACTTATTGAGTACCCATTTTAACCACACCTATTATATTACGAAGTGACTAATTGCACAAACGATTGCATGCGATATTTACTAGTGGTGATTTTTGGCATCTATGTCTGATTGAACCCGGTACCACAAATTCAAATCGATAATTTGCGATGCCAACTCTGCGATCTCGCTATTCAGCCGGCAGGAAGCCTCAAATTGCTCCTCTTCATTCAGCGCATCCTGCTTCAAAACAATCGTACGTTCCAGCTCTTTAATACGGTCGGGAATTCTGCCGCGAGTGTGTTCCCACTTGTCCATAATGAGCACTTGTTCGTCCCAGCTCAGTCCATCCCAAGAATCCTCAACTAAGGGCACTTCAATACCAAGCCGTTCATCGAATTCGAACCAATCATTCACCATGCTTCCGCACCTCCGGTAAATAGGATGCATCATTAATGCTGTTAATGTACCATGCCGCTTGCGAGGATGTAAATGACGAAACCGCCCCAATCCACAGGAAGCATGCTATACTAGGGATTATTCCATTTTTACTTGCTCAATTAACAACTCCGATATATACACATTCATCTACTTCATGGAGGGAACACGCATGGCGTATCCGGCACCCCGGAACACAGAAGCACATTGGCTGCGCGCCTTTACATTTATGATCTTTATGACCTCTTCGGTCGTTGTATCGTATTTGCCGCTCTATTACAAATCATTACATTTCACAAGTGTCCAGATCGGACTTCTCTATTCCATTGGGCCGCTCATCTCTATCATTTCCAACCTATTCTGGGGCGTAACCAGCGATAAGCTCGGTACGTTGAAAAAAGTGCTCATCACGTTGTTGGTCGCACAAATCGTATTATCAGTGGCACTTGCTCAAGTATCTTCGTACGGGTTGGTTGCTCTGCTTCTCGTTTGCTTTTATTTCTTTTACTTTCCGATATATCCACTGAACGACAGCTTCGCGATTATGACCGCACAGGCTCAAGGCAAGAGCTTCATCGGCATTCGTGTTTTTGGCTCGATCGGCTTCGCTGTATCTGCACTCCTATTCGGGTTCATATTACGTTCGGTAGGCGCCTCGTACAGCATATGGGTCATTGTTCTTCTTGGCGTGCTGTCGCTGGTACTTGCTTTCCCGCTTACTGATAAACGCGCCACGATGAAGAAGATGGAGCTGTCCGGACTGTGGGTTGTCCTGCGGCAGCGAGAAGTACTATTGTTCTTCTTGTTCGTGCTGCTGCTTGCCATCGGACATCGTCTGAATGAAGCCTTTCTCGGATTATCATTGTCCCAGATTGGGGCAGATGAATCTTTGGTTGGATGGGCTTGGATGCTCTCAGCACTTAGTGAAATCCCGATCTTCTTCTTATTGAATGCCTATGGGGAGAGATTCAAGGAACTGCCACTATTAGCATTCTCCGGGTTAACCTATACCATTCGGCTTCTGCTTATTGCAGTGCTGCAAGATCCAACATGGATTGTATCTACGCAGTTGCTGCACAGCGTGTCATTCGGGATCTTTTATTTCGTTGCCGTTCGCTATATAAGCCGTGTCATTCCTGACGAATATCGTTCAACAGGGCTTGCACTGTATACGATCGTCTGGTCCAGCATCGCAGGGCTCATAAGCGGAACTTTCGGTGGAATCTTAATGCAATCCTTCGGCAAGGATGTGCTATATGAGGTTGCAGCAGGGTTCTCATTTATAGCCTGCCTTGGCTTTATAACTATGGCTACCATTGCCCGTCATAGTGAAACAGCGACAATTCAAAAGTCCAGCAGACACAGCTAATTGCATTTTTTCAACTGTACCGTATAATAGTAGTAGGTCTTAATACAAGGTCTTAAAGCAATCATACTACTCGTTCGGTGGAGGGTCACCAATATGACAACAACGTATGAGACAATAAAGGAAGTCATTCATGGGCGTCGCAGCGTTCGTCGCTATGATGAACGTCCAGTGTCTGTCGACGACATTAAAGAGCTTGTGGATTGTGCGCGTTACGCGCCAAGCGACACAAACTCCCAAACATGGGAGTTCATCGCCGTTGTGAATCGTTCGATGATCAAGCAAATCGAGCAGTTTACATGGGATGCATTGCATGCCAAGGCTCAAATAGCGGAAGAGCAAGGATTAAACAAGGAAGCGAGAATGCTGCTCAAGTCCTTCGGACCCTATGCAACAGCCTTCTCAGACGCACCAGCACTCATTGTATGCTTAGCGACGCCTTACACTTCGAAATTCCGTGAGCGCATCTTCGATCCGATTCAATTGGTGCCAACTGCGGTATGGGATGAAGAGGGCATTAAGAGCAGCTGCTTGGCCATTCAAAATTTGATGCTAGCCGCTCATGCGCAGGGCTTGGCTACCTGTCCAATGACTGGTCCTGTCCTACTGGCTGCTGATGCAATCAAGTCTCTGCTTGACATTCCAGAAGATCGCCAGGTCAACATGGTCCTTGCACTCGGCTATCCACTGGAAACACCGGCCAAGCTCCCACGCAAGCCGGTCGAAGAGATACTGCGCATCATTGAATAACAGAGCATATTCACGTATCAATAGCACATGAAGCCCCTTAACTCCCCACAATAACTGTGGTGGAGCAAGGGGCTTCTCTTTTGGGAGATTCGTATTATTCCTACTATAAGATCTGATAGTATTGCCTGATCTATGTTCCATTCACTTCTGTAGCTTCAAATACACGATGATCACCCATCAGTTTCCCCGCATGAAGGAGACGGAACTGGACAGGCGTCATTCCCTCATGCTGCTTAAATCGATGAATGAAATAACTTGTGTGCATGAAGCCAACCTCCTGTCCCACCTGCTGGACAGACAGCCTCGGGTAAGCGAGTAGAAGCTGCTTTGACTTACGAATCCGCAGACGTATCACATATTGAAGCGGCCGCATATCAAGTGTTCTTCGAAACAGCTTGCATACATACTGTGGAGTAACACCTATCTGGTCGGCCATCTGCTGAAGTGTAAGCTCCTGATGAACATGTTCTTGAATCCACTCCAACAACGGCGTTAACGGATCATTATCCAAGTGCCGCCCTTCCCTGACAAGAGTCTCCCATCCGGATTGAGTCCACGCCATCATCAGTTCATAGGCAAGTCCTGACAGCATTGTGCCGTGTCCCTCATTGAACGAGGATCTGTTCAATAAAGCAATCGCCCTCTTGATTGGCTCTAGCGTGAGCTCAGGATTCATTGGAGTAATCCTTGTCGATTGATACAATTGAGCCGCAGTCAGCAGCTCCTGCGATAAGCTTCCTAGAAATCCAAACCAGTAGATTCCCCATGGCTCCTCAATTGGCCTATATTCATGCGGTATATTGGGATATAAGATAACACCCTGCCCAGTCTCTACAACGATAGGCTCGCTCATCCCCTTCCACCAGAACTCGCCGCGGCCGGACGTGCATTGCAGCCACTGGTAATCAGGATATCCGCTCAGTCGTACAATTTCCTGTTGGCTTACCCAGCTTCCTACCGTGGTTACAACGAGTGGCAACGACCGCTCACGCTCGCTGATCATTGGAAAATGAAAATGCTGCATTGACTTCACCTGTTTCGAGTTTCATATATTGTTATTTCAAATAAAATCGTTAGATTGATTGAGCGTCTTTTTTCATTTTATCATATATACAATCAACAGCCTTTTACATTCATATCGTGATATTGAGTCTATAGCATTTGAAGGGAAGATGAGAATGTCAGTAGAACGAATGAACCTGGTAGATCCGCACAATGAACAAGATGCATTAACACTGAATGAATTATTGCAGTCACCTACTGTATTGCATCAACAACGCCTCCATGACCGTGCCTACTTCATTCCTTGTGCAAGCGCCTCCGAAGCATTGACGTACGAGCGCGGTGCATCGGCCTATTTCCAGCAGCTGAGCGGCACCTGGAAATTCAGCTACGCAGCGAGTCCCGAGCAAGCACCAGCAGCGTGCTGGATGCCCCAGTACGATGATTCCGATTGGGACGTGATTCCGGTACCTTCGAATTGGCAAATGCACGGCTACGGAAAACCAGAATATACGAATATCCTCTATCCGTTCCCAGTTGAACCTCCCTTTGTTCCCCATGATAATCCTACTGGAACGTATCGCAGGACTTTTTGGATTGAGCCAAGCTGGATGGAACAAAATGTCGTCCTTCGATTCGAAGGTGTGGACAGCGCATTTCGAGTATGGGTGAACGGGCACTATATTGGCTACAGTCAAGGAAGCCGCATTCCTGCTGAATTCGACATCCGTCCCGCGCTGCAGCAAAGTATGAATCAAATTACCGTTCAGGTATACCAATGGTGCGACGGCTCCTACCTAGAAGATCAGGATATGTGGTGGTTAAGCGGTATTTTCCGCGATGTGTATTTGCTGGCCTTCCCGACGGAGCATATGTGGGACTTTACCGTTCGCACACACTTGCTTGACAATGGTGAGCGTGCTCAACTGGACGTTGATGTCGAGCTCTGCATCAGCGAGGAGGCTGCGCAGTCACATACATTTGCATGGACAATATTGAATGCTGCGCGCCAGCCAATTTCGCCGACGAACACGATCTTGGTAAGTGATCGATGCCAGCAATCAGAGCCAATCATCCGGGTAAGCACTACCGTAGAAGCCCCTACACTATGGTCAGCGGAGACCCCTTATTTGTATCATCTCGTGCTGGAGCTTCGAGACAAGAACCAAGAGGTCATTCAAGTAATCTCACAGCGAATCGGATTCAGGGAAGTGAAGCTTACCAGTACGAATCTTCTCGTAAACGGGAAGGCCATCATGTTCAAGGGTGTCAATCGGCATGAATTCCATCCGGATCATGGACGTGCGGTTCCCTATGCCACAATGGTCGAAGATGTGCGCTTAATGAAGCAGTTCAACTTGAATGCTGTGCGGACCTCACACTACCCGAATGATCCGCGCTTCTACGCCTTATGTGATGAGGCAGGGCTATACGTAATCGACGAAGCGGACTTAGAAACACATGGATTTCAAGCTGCCGGGTGTTGGTCACTGCTCAGTGAGGATGAGACGTGGAAACAGGCCTATGTGGAGCGAATGCAGCGGATGGTAATCCGTGACAAAAATGCGCCGAGCATCATCATGTGGTCGCTTGGCAATGAATCTGGCTGTGGACCCAATCATGCAGCCATGGCCGAGTGGGCACAACAATATGATCCGACTCGCCCCGTTCATTACGAAGGGGATTGGAGTAACATGCTTGGGCTCGGCATCCGCTCAACGATGTACCCAACACTCGAAGCCATTGAGAAGGTTGTCCAGTCTGATGATGATCGTCCTTATATTTTATGTGAATTCGCGCATGCAATGGGCAACGGCCCGGGAGCGCTTAAGGACTACGTAGAAATGTTCTATCGCTACCCGAAGCTGCAAGGTGCGTTCGTCTGGGATTGGGTCGATCAAGGCATTCGGCGTGAGCGAGAGGATGGCCGCCAAGAAATGGCGTATGGCGGTGACTTCGGCGAGCTTATTCATGACGGAAACTTCTGCTTGAATGGACTCATCGATGGAGACCGTAAGCCGTGGCCCGCTCTGCATGAATACAAAAAAGCGATCGAGCCTGTCAAAGTCTATGCCAGCAGTGAACCAGGAGAATATATCATCGAGAACCGGTACGACTTCCTTCCATTATCATGCTTGCGCGGTCACTATTCCATCATTGCCGATGGTGAACTAATTGCCGAAGGGACATTCGAGGTGCCCGAAGTACCTCCACGTGAGCGCGCTGCATGGCAGTGGGATGCACGGACAGCGATTCAAGCCGCGTTCGGCCATACGATATCTGAACCGGCATTTCAGCATATGTGGCTTCGGTTCTCCTTCCGTTCGGGTAGGGGCACTTATGGCACAATCCCATGGCTGCCTGTGGGTCATGAAGTGGCATGGGCTCAATTTGAGCTTGAGCCTTCGCAGGTTCTTCAGCTACAGCATACCGATTGCATACAGGAGACAGCAGCTTCCTCTACCATATCATCGTCTAAGAGCAGCCTGACATCCGGCTTCGGTATTCATACTGCCCGTGCAGGCAAGATGTCGCTGAAGCCCATTTCGATCCATGACAAAGGAGATAGCCTCATCCTTACAGGCAGCAGCTTTACTATGGAGATCAATCGGTCAGACGGAAACCTTCTCTCTTGGCGTTTCCATAACACAAATTTACTAACTGGCAGTCCCCGCCTTCAATTATGGCGTGCCGTTATCGATAATGATCGCTATCTGGTGACAGATTGGCGGAATGCTCGACTACATCAATTGAAGAAACGGATGAAACAGGTGACCATCGATTCATCACGCGCATCCGAGGGGATGATTACCGTAACGACCTGCTTCCGGTTAGGAGCACCTGCCTTCATGTGGGGATTGGCCTGTGAGCAGATCATGACCATACAAGGAAATGGGATCATACAGCTGCAGATTGACACTCGGCCTGATGGATACCATCCAGAGGTTCTCCCTCGTTTTGGCTACGAGCTTGGCATCCCTGCCGACTTGAATTTCTGCAGCTGGTATGGACGCGGTCCAGGCGAAAGCTATGTCGACAGCAAGCAAGCAGCTGCAATTGGCTGGTACGAAGCGAAGGTCGATGATCTTATGGTGGCATACGAGAAGCCGCAAGAGAATGGCAATCGTACAGATACAAGATGGGTATCTTTTGTGAACGCACAAGGCACGGGACTATTCTTTACAAGCTAGCACTGGGGTGGACACCTTTGACTTTAGCGCGCAACGTTACTCGGTCATGGACTTGGAGAATGCCGCTCATCATGCTGATC
>NZ_JMDX01000038.1:0-34713 GCF_000935845.1 Paenibacillus sp. E194 | reverse complement strand
ATATAGGAGAAGGAAGACGAAGCGATCGGCAACCTGTTCCAAATATCAAATCAGATTACATTAGGTCAATCCGAATCTGAGATTATTGATAATTTGTACAGTGTTGTGAAGCAATTAATCGAGCATGAGAAGGCAGCTCGTGAACAGCTGCTGACAAGCAATAGCATGCGGCTTACGGATCGCATTTGCCGCTCATATGGAATTTTGAAGCATGCCGTCATTATGGATTCAAAAGAAGCCGCACAGCGGTTGTCTGATATTAGGCTTGGTTCTGACCTTGGCATCTTGCAGCATATTCAATCGTCACAACTGAATGAATTATTGGTCATGACACAGCCAGGCTTCTTACAATATAAATACAACACGACATTATCTGCAGAAGATCGGGATTCATATCGCGCGAAGATGATTCGCGAGACGTTATCCAAATCTAAATCATAACGTAATATGGAGGTGCAACACTTATGATGTTCGGTAGATTCACAGAACGTGCGCAGAAAGTATTGGCTTTGGCACAAGAAGAAGCAGTACGACTCGGGCATAACAATATCGGAACGGAGCATATTCTGCTTGGACTTATTCGCGAAGGGGAAGGCATCGCAGCTAAGGCACTTGTAGCGCTTGGCCTTGGATTGGAGAAGATTCAGGACGAAGTCGAAACCTTGATCGGGCGCGGTCAAGAACAGCCACTCAATATTGCATATACCCCGCGTGCGAAGAAAGTAATTGAGCTGTCCATGGATGAGGCGCGCAAGCTTGGCCACACTTATGTGGGTACAGAGCACATTCTGCTTGGCTTGATCCGTGAAGGAGAAGGCGTAGCAGCACGGGTGTTGAACAACCTTGGCATTAGCTTGAACAAGGCACGCCAACAAGTGCTGCAGCTGCTTGGAAGCAGCGAAGCGGTATCCAGCCATCATGGACAATCGCAAAATGTAAGCACACCGACACTGGACAGCTTAGCTCGTGATCTGACAGCAGTAGCGAAGGAAGGTAATTTGGATCCAGTTATCGGCCGTTCGAAGGAAATTGAGCGCGTCATACAAGTACTGAGCCGCCGTACGAAGAACAACCCGGTACTTATCGGTGAGCCTGGGGTTGGTAAGACGGCCGTAGCTGAAGGTCTGGCACAGAAGATTATTAACAATGAAATTCCAGAGACGCTTCGCGATAAGCGTGTTATGACGCTTGATATGGGTTCGGTTGTTGCCGGAACGAAATACCGTGGTGAGTTCGAGGATCGCCTGAAGAAGATCATGGATGAAATCCGCCAAGCAGGCAATGTCATCCTGTTCATCGATGAATTGCATACGCTCATCGGTGCCGGCGGTGCTGAAGGCGCCATTGATGCATCGAACATTTTGAAGCCTGCATTGGCTCGTGGAGAGCTGCAGTGCATTGGGGCAACAACACTTGATGAGTACCGCAAATATATCGAGAAGGATGCAGCGCTCGAACGCCGCTTCCAGCCGATTACGGTTGACCAGCCTACTCCAGAGGAAGCAATCCAGATCTTGACTGGGCTACGTGATCGTTATGAAGCTCATCACCGTGTGAAAATTACCGATGAGGCAATTGAACAAGCGGTGAAGCTCTCGGATCGTTATATTCCAGACCGCTTCCTGCCGGATAAGGCAATTGACTTGATTGATGAAGCGAGCTCAAAAGTTCGCCTTCATTCGTATACAGTACCACCAAATTTGAAAGAGCTTGAAGCACGTTTGGAAGACATCCGCAAAGAGAAGGACGCATCTGTGCAAAGCCAAGAATTCGAGAAAGCCGCTGCGTTGCGTGATACGGAGCAGAAGATGCGCGAAGAACTGGAGACCGTTCGCAACCAGTGGAAAGAGAAGCAGGGACGCGTGGATTCTGAAGTTACGCCAGAGGATATTGCTCAAGTCGTAGCGAGCTGGACCGGAATTCCGGTATTGAAGCTGAAGGAAGAAGAGACAGAGCGCTTGCTCAAGATGGAAGAGATTCTTCATGAGCGTGTTATCGGCCAAGATGAAGCAGTAAAAGCAGTAAGCCGTGCAATCCGTCGTGCGCGTGCAGGGTTGAAGGATCCGAAGCGTCCGATGGGCTCCTTCATCTTCCTTGGTCCAACTGGGGTAGGTAAGACTGAGCTTGCTCGTGCCTTGGCCGAATCTTTGTTCGGTGATGAGAACGCGGTAATCCGAATTGATATGTCTGAATACATGGAGAAGCATTCGACAGCTCGTCTCGTCGGAGCGCCTCCAGGATATGTCGGCTATGAAGAGGGCGGCCAATTGACGGAGAAGGTTCGCCGTAAGCCATACTCAGTCGTCTTGTTGGACGAAATCGAGAAGGCACACCCAGAAGTATTCAACATTTTGCTTCAAGTGTTGGAAGACGGCCGTCTCACCGATTCTAAGGGACGTGTAGTTGACTTCCGAAACACGCTGATCATCCTGACATCCAATGTAGGTGCCGAAGCAATTAAGCGTAATTCTACGCTTGGCTTCACTGCAGTAGATGATGCAGGCAAAGACTACAACAACATGAAGGATAAAGTGATGGGTGAATTGAAGAAGAGCTTCCGCCCAGAATTCTTGAACCGGATTGATGAAATTATCGTATTCCACTCCTTGGAGCAGAAGCACATCGCTGAAATCGTATCCTTAATGGCTGGTGAGCTTCGCAAGCGCCTGAAGGAACAGGATGTTGATTTCCAATTGACAGACAATGCGAAGAATTTCCTCGCGAAGGAAGGCTTTGATCCAGCGTATGGCGCTCGTCCATTGCGTAGAGCGATTCAGAAGCATATCGAGGATCGCCTGTCAGAGGAATTGTTGAAGGGTACTGTCAGCAAGGGTGATGCCGTCGTCATCGACGAGAAAGATGGCGAGCTGCTCGTCCTGCGCAACAACGAGATTAATACAGCACATGTATAATAAACTGTAGTATTTAGGAAAGAATCGTACTTTCTCCCTGCCGGGGGAAGGTGCGGTTCTTTTTTCTTCGTTTTTTATTGCTTCACATATGCCTCTTTCTGCTTACGATATGCTAAAGCACTTTATCCTCCTTCTTAAAAATGGTAAACTAATGAGTAATGAGTAACGAGGTACCTGTTTGCGGACATGGCGACCGACGACTTGCAGCATATTGATTAGGAGTGTCGGCTTCATGGCCAAAGTGAAAACGAAATTTTTCTGTACGGAATGTGGATATGAAACACCGAAATGGATGGGAAAATGCCCTGGCTGCGGTGAATGGAATACGATGGTGGAAGAGCGGGAAACAGTCATTAAGACAGCAGGTGTGCATTCTTCCTTGATTCAAACGAAAGAAAAGCCGCAATCTATCATACACATAGAAAGTGGACGTGAACCTAGACTCACTACGACACTTAGTGAGTTGAACCGCGTACTGGGCGGCGGTGTCGTTCCTGGATCACTTATTCTAGTGGGGGGCGACCCGGGTATCGGGAAGTCAACACTTCTACTGCAAACCTCCAATGCACTGGCTGCCAGCGGCCTCAAGGTGCTGTACGTATCTGGTGAGGAATCGATGCGCCAGACGAAGCTGCGGGCAGATCGGCTGGGTGTCTTGTCGGAGAACTTATTCGTCCTCAGTGAGACGAATCTGCAATATATCGAGGAGGCGCTTGAGGCGGCGCAGCCTGACTTCCTCGTTATCGACTCCATTCAGACCGTCTTTCAACCATCGGTGGAATCAGCTCCCGGGAGTGTTGCACAAGTACGCGAATGCACAAGCACATTCATGCGCATTGCTAAAGGGAAGGGGATCGCGACTGTCCTTGTTGGACATGTGACGAAGGAAGGTGCGATTGCCGGCCCACGGTTGCTGGAGCATATGGTTGATTGTGTCCTTTATTTCGAAGGGGAGCGGCATCATTCCTATCGCATTTTGCGGGCTGTAAAGAACCGGTTCGGTTCGACCAATGAGATAGGAATCTTTGAGATGACGGAGGGCGGACTTGTCGAGGTGAAGAACCCATCCGAGATGTTCCTGCAGGAGAGACCGCTAGGTGTTGCAGGATCCACGGTTGTAGCCAGCCTTGAAGGAACCCGTCCCGTCCTTGTTGAGATGCAGGCGCTCGTATCGGCGACGAACTTCCCGTCTCCACGGAGGATGGCGACAGGGATTGATCATCATCGTCTAGCGCTCATTATTGCGGTGCTGGAGAAACGAATGGGAATGTTCCTGCAGAATCAGGATGCATACGTGAATGTAGCGGGTGGAATTAAGCTTGATGAGCCAGCTGTTGACTTGGCTATGGCGGTTGCAATTGCTTCGAGCTTCCGAGATATGCCGACACAACCATTCGATGTTGTCTTTGGCGAAGTTGGGCTAACCGGTGAAGTGCGTGGGGTATCTCGTGCAGAACAGCGAGTGAAGGAAGCAGAGAAGCTTGGATTCAAGCGCATTATATTACCAGAGAAGAGCTTGCGCGGCTGGAAGCCGCCTGCCAATATTGAGATTATTGGAGTAAATACGGTTGCTGAAGCATTAGCTGTGGCGTTAGGTTAGGGGGCATAGATATAGAATGAAGGAAAGCCAACTGGATATTATGAACGACCTGCTGCGGATGGTCGCACCAGGAACGCCTTTCCGCGACGGGCTTGAGAATGTGCTGCGCGCGAAGACAGGGGCACTTATTGTCGTTGGATACAGTCCAGAAGTAATGGAAGTTGTAGACGGGGGATTCTCCATTAACTGTGACTTCTCTCCAAGCTACTTGTACGAACTGGCCAAGATGGACGGCGCCATTATCTTGAGTGAAGACATTAAGCGGATATTATATGCGAACACACAGCTCATTCCGGATTCCTCCATTCCATCTACTGAGACAGGCATCCGGCATCGGACAGCGGAGCGGGTAGCGAAGCAGACGGGTAAGCTGGTAGTCTCCATCTCCCAGCGCCGGAATGTCATTACACTGTACCAAGGCAGTCTGCGTTACGCACTTAAGGAGATTGGCGTTATTCTCACGAAGGCGAACCAAGCGATTCAGACGTTGGAAAAATATAAGGTTGTGCTTGTACAAGGCATGACAAATTTGACTGCATCCGAGTTCGAAGAATTGGTTACCTTATACGATGTCGTAAACGTTGTGCAACGTATTGAGATGGTGTTACGTATTAAGATGGAGATCAAGCGTTACATCAACGAACTGGGAACAGAGGGACGTCTTATCAGCATGCAGCTCGAAGAGCTCGTAAGCAACACCGAAGAAGACGCTTGGCTGCTGTTGAAGGATTATGCCCGGGACGGAAGCGATGAGAAGGTACGTGAGATCATAGCCCAACTTAAGAAATGCACGGCAGATGAACTGCTTGATACCCATCATTTAATAAGACTGCTCGGTTACCCGACGACGAGCACGATTCAGGAAGAATCCGTTTCGCCGCGCGGATACCGCGTTCTTAGCAAGATACCAAGACTTCCTAATGTCATTATTCAGAACTTAGTCGAAACCTTCCAGTACCTCCCTCATGTCATGATGGCAACGATTGAGGAATTGGATGAAGTAGACGGCATTGGCGAAGTTCGCGCTCGTGCGATTAAGGAAGGGCTTAAGCGGATTCAGGAGCAGGTCTTCATTGACAGGCAAATTTGATTTTCCTACAATGAAAGGTCGTACGTTGGGCATAGTAAAATTAGAGGTGAACCTATGATTACAAAGTCCATTCCGAGCTTGTTTACGATCGGTAACTTGTTTCTCGGAATCATTTCCATCATGCTTGCGTTTCACGATGACTACAACTTAGCAGCTCTTATGATTATTATTGCCATGTTGCTCGACGGATTGGATGGGCGTGTTGCAAGAGCATTGAACGCACAAAGTGAATTCGGCAAGGAGCTTGACTCCCTATCCGATGTGATTTCATTTGGTGTAGCGCCAGCCTTCATTATGTATGCCGTCGCTTTTACAGATAGTAACCCGGTGCTGGCTTGCATCGTTACTGCAATCTTCCCGATTTGCGGTGCACTGCGACTTGCGCGCTTCAACGTTAAGGATGGTATTCCGGGGTATTTCATCGGCTTGCCAATTCCAGCGGCTGGCGGTGTGGCATGTACGCTTGCCTTGTTCCATGAGAGCATTCCAGTGGCTTATCTTATGATTGCGATGATTTTATTATCTTACTTAATGGTTAGTACTGTGAAATATCCGAACTTCAAGAAAGTAGGTATTCCGAAGAAGGCCATCTGGATTACGCCTTTTGTTATTGCAGGGGCAGTAGCGATCGCGGTATGGCAGCCAGAACAGACACCGAAGCTGATTTTTGTGCCGTTGGTACTGTATGCGCTGCTTGGTTTAAAAAAAACGTTAGAATGTTGAATCGCCGCCGCAAGAAACAGCTTGATGAGGAAGAGTGGTACCAGTCGAAGCATTCTTAAGCAAATAAACCCAAAAGAAAAGCACTTGCAGTCCATAATTGGGCGGCAGGTGCTTTTTGTGTTGTATATGATTTCCGTTCCAATTATCTTGTATCCATTTCAGTTCGTTTTCATTTTATTAGGACAGGTTGAATATCCCAAGAGTTTGGCACTTGCTCGATTCCTGTTTGACGACATCGTCAAGTTCAATATCAAGCAGATTGCACATGGCAGACATATAGAACAGGTGCTTGCCAAGCTCGCTCTTCACAACATCCTTGCAGTTCTCGCATAAGTGACCTTGAACATGTGACTCAAGAGATTGCTTCGCTTGATCCATGTCCATGTCGTCATGATAGGGCTGCCGCTTCGCATGCAGCTCTAAGCATCCACATTCCGTTATGGCTTTCGTTACCGCTCGGTTTACCGAGGCGTCAGACTGTCCGTATTTCGAAAGAATGTCCAGCAAGCTCCGGTGTCTTAACAATAAATCGCCGACTTGATCCTGCAAAGATTGCAAACTGGAAGTACTCATTTCTCATCCACCTCTATTCATGGAATCGTGGTTCGGCCCGAGCCTTACTGCTCAAGAGACTCACGTTATTTCAGCTCTCCTCATTCCGTACTACTTCCCTATTATACGACTAGGATTTCCCACATTTCAACTTCGCCTAGAATTTAAAAATGTAAGAATGGACGATTAGGAGCGAGAGGGTTGGGTCATAATTGTAAAGATATTCAAATTAGATAAGGAGGTGGACTTCGTGTTCAGACGATTATTTTATGCGGTTGCAGCATTGATCGGAGCATGGAGTGGGACAGAGTTCCATCGGTATTGGAATATGCAAACAATGGAGTTTTCGTCATTATCCAACCCTGGAATAACTTCTAACGGACTGTTATGGGCACTTGGCGGGGCATTTTGCTTTATTGTGATGGGTCGTGCACTTTTTACGCCATTGGCACGGTTATGGGGCAACTTGGAAGAACGCATGGTGAATATGTCAGCAGGGATGCTGGTGATTGGAGCTTCTGGCGCATTGATGGGACTGTCCTTTGGTGGGTTGCTTGTACCGCTATTTGAGCCGTTTGGGACAGTAGGGCGTATGGTATCGGTTTGTATGATTGTCCTGCTGTCAGCAGCAGGGTTGCAAGCAGCACTTATGAAGCAGGATGAGATTGTAAAGTGGGTCTCCGCCTTCCGTATGCCTGAACGAGGTGAAGAGAAGAGCAGAGGAATGGAAGAACATAAGATCTTGGATACAAGCGTCATCATTGATGGTCGCATCGCAGATATATGCAAGACCGGATTCATTGAAGGGACAATCGTCATTCCTGAATTCGTCTTAGAGGAGTTGCAGCATATCGCGGATTCGTCGGACTTGCTCAAGCGGAACCGTGGACGAAGAGGGTTGGACATCCTGAATAAAATTCAAAAAGAACTGGAAGTCAAAGTACTCATTTATGAAGGGGACTTTGATGAAATCTCTGAGGTAGACAGCAAGCTGGTTAAGCTCGCGAAGCTGCTGAAGGGTAAGGTCGTCACGAATGATTTCAACTTGAACAAGGTATGTGAGCTGCAGGGAGTATCAGTGCTCAATATTAATGATCTAGCCAACGCTGTGAAGCCAGTGGTTCTCCCAGGAGAAGAGATTGTTGTTCAAGTCATCAAGGATGGTAAGGAACATGGTCAAGGGGTAGCCTACTTGGATGATGGTACGATGATCGTCGTTGAGGGTGGCAGAGATTATATCGGTATGACGATGGAGGTTCTGGTGACCAGTGTACTTCAGACGTCAGCAGGACGAATGATATTTGCTAAGCCAAAACTGTTGGAAAAAGCCCAATAAACAGGTATGATGGGGATACTACCATCATGGGGGTTAGCAAGGATGGACAGAGGGTTTGGCGTGGTCATTGTCGCAGCTGGCAGAGGCACGCGCATGGGCACGGAAGAGAGTAAGCAGTATTTGCAGTTACAGGATAAGCCAGTAATCATCCATACCGTAGAGCGGTTTCAGTCCATGGAGGAGTGCGAGTCGATCGCATGGGTAACCACGGAACAGGATTATGCACGCTGCGAAGCATGGGTGAAACAATACGGATTGCATAAGGTTCAAGACATCGTGACAGGAGGCAAGGAACGCCAGCATTCAGTATACGCTGGCTTGCAGGCTCTGAAAGCGCGTGGACTCGAATATGTATGCATCCATGATGGTGTACGGCCCTTTGTAGAGCCGGGCAGAGTAATCGCATGTTACGATGCGGCCCGGCAGCACAGAGCGGCCGTATTGGCCGTTCCGGTCAAGGATACCATTAAGCAGGTGGACAAGTCCGGTATTATTACGGCAACACCCGATCGCAGCAGCTTATGGGCGATTCAGACACCACAGGCTTTCCGGCTTGCTGATGTAATGGCAGCTCATGAGCTCGCGGAGCAGGAGCAATTCGTGGGAACGGATGATGCGATGCTTGTTGAACGGATGGGGATTTCTGTTCACGTAGTGGAGGGGAGCTACACGAACATTAAGCTAACGACGCCGGATGATCTGGATTGGGCTGCATGGTGGCTGTCTCGTCATGAAGCTTAGTGAAATTGAATGTTGAGGCAGAAGGAGAGGGAGGCTTACGTATGATTAGAGTGGGACAGGGATTCGATGTGCACCAGTTAGTAGAGGGACGGCCGTGCATTATTGGCGGCGTTCATATTCCTTACGAGAAGGGATTGCTTGGGCATTCAGATGCTGATGTGCTTCTGCATACGGTAAGTGATGCAATTCTGGGCGCACTAGGATTAGGGGATATCGGCAAGCATTTTCCAGATACGGATCCTGCATTCAAGGATGCGGACAGCATGAAGCTGTTAGAGCATGTATGGAAGCTAGCTGTTGAGCGCGGTTATCGACTTGGCAACATCGATTGCACGATTATTGCACAGAAACCAAAGATGCTGCCGCATATTCCAGCGATGGTAGCGAATATCGCTCGCGCGCTCGGCGCAGAGGATTCGCAGGTGAATGTGAAGGCTACGACAACGGAACAATTAGGATTTGCTGGTCGCGGAGAGGGAATTGCCGCACAGGCTGTTGTCTGCTTATTTCACAATATGGTATGATGAAATGATAAATGGAAAGACAAAGTACGGGAGTGAAGCAATCATGAATAACGATATTCGAGTTCGTTACGCACCAAGCCCTACAGGACACTTACATATTGGTAATACGCGTACGGCATTGTTTAACTATTTGTTCGCACGTCACCATGGGGGCAAGTTCATCGTTCGCATCGAGGATACGGACGTGAAGCGCAATGTGGAAGGCGGAGAAGAAAACCAATTTACGTACATGAAGTGGCTCGGCATGGAATGGGATGAGAGCATTGATGTAGGCGGGAATTTCGGCCCGTACCGTCAGACGGAGCGCTTGGATATCTATAATAAATATGTGGACGAGCTTCTAGAGCGCGGTCTTGCCTATCGCTGCTATTGTACGGAAGAAGAGCTTGCAGCGGAGCGGGAAGCACAAGTTGAACGCGGAGAGACGCCGAAGTATTCCGGCAAGTGCTGCAGCTTGTCCGCTGATGACCATGCACGCCTGGAGGCTGAAGGACGCAAGCCTAGCATCCGCTTCCGCGTGCCGCAAGGACGCTCGTATACCTTTAACGATATGGTTAAAGGTGAAATTACGTTTGAATCCGATACAACAGGCGACTGGGTTATCGTGAAGAAGGACGGTATACCTACTTACAACTTCGCGGTTGTCATCGATGACCATTTGATGCGGATGTCTCACATTCTGCGCGGAGAAGATCATGTAACGAACACGCTCCGCCAATTGATGATCTTTGAAGCGTTTGGCTGGGAAGCACCTGTATTTGGACATATGACGCTCATCGTAAATGAGAATCACAAGAAGCTCAGCAAACGGGATGAGTCGATCATTCAATTTATTGAACAATATGAGCAGCTCGGCTACTTGCCAGAGGCAATGGTTAACTTCATTGCATTACTTGGCTGGTCACCAAAAGGGGAAGAAGAGATCTTCTCAATGGAGGAGCTCATCTCGATCTTTGACGAGACGCGCTTGTCCAAGAGCCCTGCTGTATTTGATACGAATAAGTTGACGCATATTAATAATACGTATATGAAGAAAGCGGACCCTGAACGCATTGCGGCATTGTCGATTCCTCACCTCCAGCGTGCAGGACGCTTGCCAGAGCAGCTGAATGAAGAGCAGCAAGCTTGGGCGGCTGCACTTGTGAAGCTGTATCAGGAGCAAATGAACTGTGCATCTGACATTGTGGAATTGTCAGAGATGTTCTTCCGTGAAGAACTTGTCATCGACGAAGAAGCAAAGGCAGTACTCACTGAAGAGCAGGTTCCTACCGTATTGGCAGCACTTCGTGCGAAGCTGGAAGCTGCAACGACTTGGGATGCAGATACGATCAAGGTATCCTTAAAGGAAGTGCAGAAGGAAACAGGCGCCAAAGGCAAAGGTCTGTTCATGCCGGTTCGTGTTGCAGTATCTGGACAAATGCACGGCCGTGATTTGAATGAGACGATTGTTCTACTTGGTAAAGAGAAGGTACTAGCTCGCTTGAATGGATAAATCAGTTTTGATGTTTTTGAATAGGATTTGATTCGAATGCACATGCGGATAACTTTCATCGATTGTTATTGTCATGCAGTAGGTGCTTCGAATATACTTAACGATAGAATCCTTTTCATTATTTCGTTCTGAAGGAAAGTCATGCTTCGTACAGTGTGATTGAGCATACTAATAATAGCGTTGAACGGGAGAGTATAAGCGGGATAAAAATGAACAGAGAGAACGATCGAGATAAGGTATACTATGGATCTGGTGTCCATCCCTCCTTACAGGCTGTGAGTCGTTCCATTTTTAAGCTTATGCGATGCACCCGGAAGCTCCATCCTTGAGCATGTACATGGTACATGGGTAGGGGGTGGCGAATCATCCGCGTTAAGGATGTTCAAGAGGGGCAACAGGTATTTGGCTATGTCATGGTTTTGTATCCGGTGTAAGCGGAGGATAGATATACGATGGCAATAGCGGAGATATGATGTTGTCCAAGCAGAGTGGAACCGCGCATCGCGTCTCTGCAGCATCATGCTGCAGGGGCGTTTTTTATTGTGATGAATTTATCTATCCGCTTGAGAGAGAGGATTGCTAACTCAATTCGCTGAGTTCCGGGGGGACAGAGCATGTGGCGTGTCATTCGAAGAATGAAATCTGATGTGCAGGCGGTGTTCGATAACGACCCGGCGGCGCGCAATCGATTCGAAGTAATCTTTACCTATTCAGGCCTGCATGCCATCTGGGCGCATCTCATCGCACACCGATTCTATCGTTGGCGCTGGTTTACGACTGCACGCATTATTTCGCAAATAAGCCGGTTCATGACGGGAATTGAAATACATCCTGGAGCGCGGATTGGCCAAAGACTGTTTATCGACCATGGCATGGGAGTTGTCATTGGCGAAACCTGTGAGATTGGCGATGATGTAGTCATTTACCAAGGCGTAACACTTGGAGGTACGGGGAAAGAGAAGGGGAAGCGGCATCCGACGATTGGTAACAATGTAGTTATTGCTTCTGGATCGAAAGTGCTTGGCTCCTTCACTATTGGAGACAATTCAAGCATTGGAGCCAATTCCGTCGTGCTCCGGGAAGTACCGCCGAACTGTACAGTCGTGGGCATTCCAGGACGTGTAGTGAAGCAGGATGGAGTGCGCATTGACCGCCTGAACCATGCCCAACTGCCTGACCCAGTGATTGATATGCTTCGAAGCATGCAGATTGAGATGGATGCATTGAGAGCTGAACTGCACCAACTTAAGCATCTCCAAGGCAGAGCCTCTGAAATTGCAGAGGATGAAAGTCAAAAAAGCCTGCCAATAGAGGAGTCTGTCCAACAACCAAGGAAAGAACTTGAGAAAGTGAACAAATAAATGCTCGAACATCAAGGAGGAGTGACTTGCATGACCTTGCACATTTATAATACGCTGACACGTGCGAAAGAGCCGTTTCAGCCGATAGATCCGGATCGCATCACGATGTATGTATGCGGGCCAACTGTGTATGACTTTATCCATATCGGAAATGCGCGGCCTGCGATCTTTTTTGACGTTGTCCGTCGTTATCTAGAGACGCTGGATTATGAAGTAAACTACATCGTGAACTTCACAGATGTTGATGATAAGCTGATCCGCAAAGCAGCTGAACTTGGATCTACGGTACCTGAGGTGTCGGAGCGTTTTATTCAGGCTTTCTATGAGGATAATGATGGTCTTGGCATTCGCCGTGCATCGAATAACCCGCGTGTAACGGATAATATGGAGGAAATCATCACCTTCATATCGGAGTTGGTAGCAAGCGGTCGGGCTTATGAGTCGGGTGGCGATGTATACTTCCGTACCAGAGAGTTTGCGAAGTACGGTCAGATCTCCCGCCAGAACGTGGATGAGCTCCAGTTGGGTATTCGTATCGAAGTTGATGAGCGCAAGGAAGATGCTGCTGACTTCGTATTGTGGAAAGCAGCCAAGCCAGGCGAAATCTCATGGTCTAGTCCATGGGGAGAAGGTCGCCCTGGTTGGCATATTGAATGCTCTGCGATGTCGCGCAAGTACTTGGGTGACACGATTGACATCCATGGCGGTGGTCAGGATCTGCAGTTCCCGCATCATGAATGTGAAGCAGCGCAGTCCGAATCCGTAACAGGCAAGCCGTTAGCCAATGTGTGGATGCATAATGGATACATTAATATTGATAATGAAAAAATGTCGAAGTCCCTTGGCAATGGAGTGACGGTTCAACAGCTGCGCAAGCAATATGATCCAGCTGCGCTGCGCTACTTCATGTTGTCGACACACTATCGCAACCCACTGAACTTCAATGCAGAAGCGATGGAACAGGCGGAGAAGAGCGTTAGCCGCATAGCGAATGCAGTTACGAATGTCCGCCATGCATTGGCATCTCTGAATACAGATCCATCTGTGCAGGAAGATGCGAACGAGGCACTTCAAGTGAAGATAGCTTCCATTCTAGAGACCTTTGATGCGAAGATGCAGGATGACTTCAATACGGCAGATGCCATTACTGCTGTATTCGAATGGGCAAGTGAGGCGAATTCGTATTTGCAGCAAGCTGATTTGCTTGCAGCTGGGGATTTGGAAGCGTTGCTGGATGCCTTTGAAGCGATGAACGAGGTACTTGGGCTGGTATTGGAGAAGGAAGAGGAATTGCTGGATGAGGAAATCGACCAACTTATCCAAGAACGCAATGATGCTCGCAAAGCGAAAAAATGGGCGAGAGCCGATGAAATTCGCGATCTGTTAACCGAGCAGGGGATCGTTCTGGAAGATACGCCTCAGGGTGTGCGCTGGCGCCGGAAATAGTGGCAGCGGCATTATGGTCGACGAAGGAGCTTATGCATACGCAATGAATGATAATCAACAGGAACATCAATCGACTACTATAGAAGCAAGGTCAGGGGATGCTGGAACATGGCTGTTCCCTTTCGCCCCGACCAAGCAGCCGCAGCAGCTTAATCCGATTGTACTCGCTTATATAGGCGATGCGATCTTCGAAGTTGCCATCAGACAATATCTTATATCACAGCCGAATCATCGGCCGAACCACCTGCATCGTGAAGCGACGGGGTATGTATCTGCCAAGGCGCAGGCGCGTGCGCTATCGCTTCTGATGCCGATATTAACAGATGAGGAAGCAGACGTCGTTCGTCAAGGACGCAATACGAAGTCCAGTGTGCCGAAAAGTGCGAACGTAAGTGAATATAGACAGGCTACAGCGCTAGAATCTTTATTCGGCTATTTATATCTGAATGAAAATTTTGAACGGATGCGGAAATTCGTTACTATGATTGTTCAAGCACATGGGACAGAGCAGCAGCAAAAGTAAAAGGGAAACATCTAGACGGGAGGCTCACATACGCATGCAAGAAGAAGAATATATTGCCGGGAAGCATTCGGTTACCGAGGCGCTCAAATCCGGGAGAACGATAAATAAAGTATGGATTGCGGAAAATGCACAAAAACATTTAACAGGGCCGATTATTGCAGAAGCCAAGAAAGCTGGCGTCGTGATTCAAATGGTCGATAAGCGCAAGCTCGATCAAATGGTCGAGGGGGTTCAACATCAAGGAGTTGTCGCACAGGTTGCAGCTTATCATTATGTAGAAGTGGAAGATATCTTGGCTCAAGCAGAGGCCAAAGGCGAGACTCCGTTTCTGATCCTCTTGGATGAGATCGAGGATCCACACAATTTGGGTTCCATTCTTCGTACAGCGGACTGCACAGGTGCGCATGGCGTTGTTATTCCGAAGCGCCGCTCAGCTGGACTGACTGCTACGGTATCTAAGACATCGGCTGGAGCTGTTGAGTACGTGCCGGTAGCCAAGGTGACGAACTTGGTTCAGACGATGCAGCAGCTTAAAGACCGCGGAGTGTGGATCGTAGGTACAGATGTAACAGCAACTCAAGACATTTATGAAGCGGATGTATTCAATCTCCCAATCGCGCTTGTCATTGGCAACGAGAATAAAGGAATGGGCAGACTTGTTCGGGAAAATTGCGATATGTTGTATAAGCTTCCAATGGCAGGGCAAATTAACTCGCTTAATGCGTCGGTAGCTGCAGGCATCTTCATGTATGAGGTCGTGCGCCGGCGTCGCGGCTGAGGCTGCTCGGTATGGAACGGCAGGATTGGCGCGATGTGCTTCTTGTTGACGGATACAACATGATCGGGGCATGGCCGGAATTAAGAGAGCTGAAAGATAAAGACTTAGATGAAGCAAGAGAACGACTGTTAAATATGCTTGCAGACTATCTAGCATACTCGGGCCGAAGAGTAATTGTGGTGTTCGATGCATATCGCGTTCCTGGCTTAGGTGCCAAATACATGCAGGGTAAAGTCTCTGTACAGTTCACGAAGGAGAAAGAGACAGCGGATGAATGCATCGAGCGGCTTGCTAGGGAGCTTGGGCATCGCCGCCGTCAAATCTATGTAGCAACATCGGACATGACAGAACAAAACGTAGCTTTTGCACAAGGTGCACTTCGTATTTCGGCACGTGAACTGAGACTCATTATTGTACAGGCCCGGCGCGAGGTGGAGACGAAGATTCGAGAACAGGCACTGCAGCCGATCAAGCGTAATCCGATTGAAGGCAAGCTTAAGCTCGAACAACTGCTTAAGCTTGAACGTCTGCGCCGAGGGGAAGAAGATTGAGGAGAGTAGGACAGGAGCATGAACGTCATTTTCAACGTTATTATTGGCGTATGCAGTCAAATGCATAGACTTATTTTGGAATAATGCTCAAATTCCGCACAGGATAAGGCTTCCTTTGGTTGACGATGATAGATAGATTCATATATACTGAATCTATCATTTGTGATGTAACGGGTGGATTGCGTTGCAGGCCGGAGGGATTGCTAGTGAGTGTTGACCTCAAAGTATTAAGCACCTCCTCATACGATCGTTCGTCGGATGAACAGCTAGTCGACGCGGTCAGGGAGGGAGATAGCGAAGCGCTCGAATACTTAATTAACAAGTACCGCAATTTCGTTCGAGCAAAAGCACGCTCATATTTTCTAATCGGCGCTGACCGTGAGGATATTGTTCAAGAGGGCATGATCGGATTATACAAGGCAATTCGTGATTTTAAGGGAGACAAGCTGGCATCATTCAAGGCATTCGCCGAACTGTGCATTACGAGACAGATTATTACTGCGATTAAGACGGCGACGCGCCAGAAGCACATACCATTGAATTCTTATGTGTCATTGGATAAGCCGATATATGACGAAGATTCAGATCGCACCTTGCTAGATGTGATTGGTGGCTCGCGGGTGTCTGATCCAGAAGAATTGATCATTAATCAAGAAGAATTCGTTGGGCTCGAGGACAAGATGTCTGAAATTTTGAGCGATTTGGAACGGAAAGTGCTCATGTTGTACTTGGATGGGCGTTCCTATCAGGAAATTGCCGTTGATCTGGATCGCCACGTCAAATCGATAGACAATGCGCTGCAGCGAGTCAAGCGAAAGTTGGAGCGATATTTGGAGTTGCGGGATGGCGGGGATAGCGGATGTTAATTAGTCGAATACAGATGTAGGAGCTTATCAACCTAGTATGGGAGATAGGCTCTTTTTCATTGTGTACATACTGTTCCCGGTTGAAAGCAATTAATTTTACATCGAAAGTTTACGAGAATGAAGGTTTAGATTACGTAATATTCCACCATACTGATAGCGACTAGGAACATTAGTGATCTTTTCCTTTGTCAAGCAGCTGTCGGATATGATAGAGTGAATGACATCGCCCCCCACGGCGTCAACATCTTATCATTGACATCATTTGCCCCTTGTGATAAAGTGTTTTAGGTAGCCCTAAATATGCGTACGTATTTACTGAATAAGAAATGATTGGTTATTAGACTGAGAGTGGATTATTCAGCGAACAAGAGACGATTTGTCCCCCTGTAGAAGGATGGTCAATCCGTTTCTGCTTGGGGAAATTCGACGCTTCTTATCATTAAGGTGTCTTCAGGAGGTGTACTACATGCGGGTAATCGTTACGATGGCTTGCACGAACTGCAAACAACGCAACTATACGACAACAAAGAACAAACGTAATCACCCAGACCGCATTGAGTTGAAGAAATTCTGCAAGTTCTGCAACGAGCATACTTCTCATCGCGAAACGAGATAAGTCTGATGGAGGTGTAGTCCGTGGCTTTCTTCGGGAAACTGAAACAAAGTTTCGGTTCGATGTTTTCCTTCTTTGCCGACAGCTGGGGTGAATTAAAAAAGGTTCGCTGGCCCAGTCGTAAAGAACTGACAAGCTATACGATCGTCGTTTTAGCCACGGTTATCTTTATGACGCTTTATTTCTGGGTCCTTGATATCGGAATTTCCGCGATAGTCGAAGCGATTATTTAATAAAGTCCCAAGGTGGCTTAGTTATGGAAAAAAGATGGTACGTTGTTCATACCTACTCAGGTTATGAGAACAAAGTTAAAGCCAATTTGGAAAAGCGCGTTGAATCCATGGGCATGGAAGACAAAATATTCCGCGTTCTTGTTCCGATGGAAGAAGAAATGGTAAACAAGGATGGCAAAAGAAAATTGTCATGCGTAAAGTTTACCCGGGTTATGTTTTGGTTGAAATGATTCAGACGGATGAGTCTTGGTATGTTGTTCGCAACACACCAGGGGTTACCGGATTCGTCGGATCTACCGGCTCTGGTTCAAAGCCTATTCCACTGTTGCCTGAAGAGGTCGATCAGATCTTAAAGACAATGGGCATGGAAGATCCGAGAGCAAAAGTCGATTTCGACTTGAAGGAATCGGTTCGCATCATGGTAGGGCCTTTCGCGAACTTTGTCGGTACGGTCGAAGAGATCATTACAGACAAGCAGAAGCTTAAGGTTCATGTCAACATGTTTGGAAGGGAAACCCCTCTTGAGTTGGATTACCACCAAGTGGAGAAGATCTAATACATCTTTCTATTGGTTTCTACTGTGAGATAGGGCAACCTGAACCTCACATAACTAGCGCAAGGAGGTGTTTGAAATGGCGAAAAAGGTCATTAAAGTCGTTAAATTGCAAATTCCAGCGGGTAAGGCGAATCCAGCGCCTCCGGTAGGTCCAGCATTGGGTCAAGCGGGTGTCAACATCATGGCGTTCTGTAAGGAATTCAATGCGAAAACAGCTGATCAAGCAGGTTTGATTATTCCTGTTGAAATCTCTGTATTCGAAGATCGTTCCTTTACGTTCATCACGAAGACTCCACCGGCTGCAGTATTGTTGAAAGTAGCGGCTAAGGTCGAAAAAGGTTCCGGTGAACCGAACACGAAAAAAGTTGCAACAGTGAAACGCGACGTTGTACGTCAAATCGCTGAGCAAAAAATGCCTGACCTGAACGCAGCATCCGTTGAATCGGCTATGCGTATGGTTGAAGGTACAGCTCGCAGCATGGGCTTTGTCGTAGAAGACTAATACGTTCTTCTTTGGCGCATGTGGGAGGTTAATCCGTTAAAACCACAAAGGAGGAAATAATCATGGCAAAACGTGGCAAGAAATATGTCGAAGCTGCAAAGCTTATCGATAGAGATGCTGCTTATGAGTCGATGGAAGCCATTGAGTTGGTTAAGAAATCGGCTACAGCAAAATTCGACGAAACAGTTGAAGTTGCTGTTCGCTTGGGTGTAGACCCTCGTAAACAAGACCAAGCTGTTCGTGGGGTAGTTGTACTTCCACACGGTACAGGTAAAACAAAACGCGTTCTCGTCTTTGCAAAAGGCGAAAAAGCAAAAGAAGCAGAAGCAGCTGGTGCTGATTTTGTAGGCGATCAAGATATGATCAACAAAATTCAACAAGGCTGGTTCGACTTCGATGTCTGCGTAGCTACGCCAGACATGATGAGCGAAGTAGGTAAATTGGGACGTATCCTCGGTGGTAAAGGTCTCATGCCTAACCCTAAAGCTGGTACGGTTACATTCGACGTTACTAAAGCTGTTCAAGAGATCAAAGCTGGTAAAATCGAGTACCGTCTGGACAAAGCAGGACAAATCCACGCACCAATCGGTAAAGCTTCTTTCGATGCAGACAAGTTGCATGACAACTTCAAAGCGTTGATCGATGCATTGAACCGTGCGAAGCCAGCAGCGGCTAAAGGCGTGTATTTGAAAAACATCGCGGTTTCTTCCACGATGGGCCCTGCAGCACGTGTGAACACAGCATCTTTCCGCTAAGATTTATTCTTTAGGGGGATCTGTTGGCAAGTTTTGTGAGTGGTTGACATGGTTCGACTATCCATGCTATGCTAATAGAGTTGCTAACACATGATGTGCAATTAACTTTTGAATAATCGTACCGTAGACAGTAGGTGCCGAAAGGCTTAATCTCCTACCGAGGTGTTCGAAATAGACTGAGTGCTTGGGGCGTGTCGTTGACACGTCTGCGCACCAAGTGCTATCGTGATGCCTCTGTAGTAAACTGCAGGGGCTTTTCTTATGCTGAAGTAGGTAGAAGATCTCGGACAGGATGCGGTGTTAAGTAGAACCTTGTAGGAGGTGGAACGAGTGGCAAACGCAAAAGTAATCGAAGCGAAACAGCAAGCTGTACAAGATATCGCTGAGAAATTCCGTAGCAGCGCTACAACGGTTGTTGCTGACTACCGTGGATTGACAGTATCTCAAGTTACTGAACTTCGTAAGCAACTGCGCGAAGCAGGCATCGAATTCCAAGTGTTGAAAAATACATTGGTACGCCGTGCGACAGCAGAAGCTGAGTTGTCTGAACTTGATGAAGTATTGTCTGGTCCGACAGCTATCGCATTCAGTCGTGAAGACGCAGTAGCACCTGCGAAAATCTTGAACGACTTTGCGAAGAAAAACGAAGCTCTTGAAATTAAGGGTGGAGTAGTTGAAGGTCGCGTCGTTGACGTGGATCAAATCAAAGCTTTGGCAGCATTGCCTTCCCGCGAAGGATTGTTGTCCATGTTGCTCAGCGTGCTCCAAGCACCAATGCGCAACTTCGCATTGGCTGTCAAAGCCGTTGCAGAGAAGAACGAAGCGGAAGCGTAAGCTTAATCGCGTAACATACACTTTACTAAATATGGAGGTTTAACAAATGAGCAAAGAGCAAATCTTGGAAGCCATCAAAGGCATGTCCGTATTGGAATTGAACGACCTTGTTAAAGCAATTGAAGAAGAATTCGGCGTAACTGCAGCAGCTCCTGTAGCTGTAATGGGTGGCGCAGCTGGCGACGCTGGCGCAGCTGAACAAACTGAATTTGACGTAATCTTGACTGCACCAGGCGCAGGCAAAATCAACGTTATCAAAGTTGTTCGCGAAATCACTGGTCTTGGCTTGAAAGAAGCTAAAGACTTGGTAGACAACTGCCCGAAACCATTGAAAGAAAAAGTAAGCAAAGAAGACGCAGAAGCAGTAAAAGCGAAGCTCGAAGAAGCTGGCGCATCTGTAGAAGTGAAGTAATCTCTGCTTGCAAAGTGCGAACCCCTTGGAACTTGTTTTCAAGGGGTTCGTTGTCTAAGATACGACTTACCGATTTAGCTTAGGTGTCATCGAATACGAAGTGTAAATAGGGAACTCGACGCGCATCTTAGCCAATGAACGATAGCACTTTTTATTTTCACCATGACAGGAAGGGATCAAGATGGCAGGGCATTATTACAGCAAGCGTCCAGACGTAGAGCATGATCGTAAGAAATGGACGGCATCCTTGCGAGGTATGCAGCTAGCATTCGTGTCGGATGCCGGTGTATTTTCCAAGGGCGGTGTCGATTACGGCAGTCGAGTGCTGATTGATTGCATGGACATTCCTGAAGACGCCACCGTTCTTGATGTCGGCTGTGGCTATGGGCCGATTGGATTAACAGCTGCAAAGCTGGCTAAGCGCGGACGAGTAACGATGGTAGATGTGAATGAGCGCGCTTTAGATTTAGCGAGAGAGAACGCTCTTCTAAATGGAGTCCATAACGTCACGATTCAAGAGAGTGATGGACTCAATGCGCTAGGCTGTGAGCAGTATTCTGTTATTCTCACCAATCCGCCGATTCGTGCAGGCAAAGAGGTTGTTCATCGAATCTTTGAACAATCCTATGAGCATTTAGCGGACGGAGGTTCTCTATGGATTGTCATTCAGAAGAAACAGGGAGCACCATCAGCGGAAGCGAAGCTGCAGCAGTTGTTTGGAGAAGATAACGTAGAGTTAGTTGTGAAGGACAAAGGGTATCGGATCTATCAAGCGAAGAAATCATTTCCAAGTTGACTCTGAGTGCCCAATATGGTATTATTATAAAATGTCAGTATTAGGATGGACTCCATGTCTACACATGGACCAAATGTCAAGCCTTTTTTTGAAAGGATGCATACATTTTTGCGAAATGACGTATAATGTTTACATTTTGGGCAAGTCTATCGGATATGTAGTTGTATCGACAACAGGAAACGGCGACACGGGGGAAAACGGCGTCCATCGCATTTGCGTTTTGCCGTGAACGTGCGTTTTTCTTTTTTCTGACATTTTGTACTATATTATTTGTTTTTAGAGTCTCTTTCGTGGACTTTATTATAAAGGATACCGAAAAGGATTCGCAATCCATTTTTGTGAGTAGACATGAGGGGTGAGTTAAAGTTGGCAGGACATCTTGTTCAATATGGACGACGCACTCGGCGCAGTTATGCGCGCATCAAAGAGGTACTCGAAGTTCCGAACTTGATTGAAATCCAACAGAAATCGTATCAATGGTTTTTGGACGAAGGATTGCGCGAAATGTTCCAAGATATTTCGCCGATTCAGGATTTCACAGGTAATTTGGTTTTGGAATTTATCGATTACAGCTTGGGTGAACCCAAATATACAGTCGATGATTCGAAAGAACGCGATGTAACTTATGCGGCGCCGCTCCGCGTGAAAGTGCGCCTTCTTAACAAAGAGACCGGAGAGGTCAAAGAGCAGGAAGTGTTTATGGGTGATTTCCCGCTCATGACGGAAACGGGCACGTTCGTCATTAATGGTGCTGAACGTGTAATTGTCAGCCAGTTGGTTCGCTCTCCGAGTGTCTATTTCAGTACTAAAGTTGACAAGAACGGGAAGAAAACTTACACGGCGACAGTTATTCCGAATCGTGGTGCATGGCTGGAACTTGAGATGGATGCGAAGGACATTATCTATGTTCGTATCGACCGTACTCGTAAAATTCCAGTTACAGTATTGCTGAGAGCACTCGGATTCGGTACAGACGAGCAAATCTTAGATTTGCTTGGCCATGATGAGTATATCCGCAATACGCTGGACAAAGATAATACGGATTCAACAGAGAAGGCTCTGATTGAAATCTACGAGCGTCTGCGTCCGGGCGAACCTCCTACACTCGAGAATGCAAGAAGCTTGCTGATTGCACGTTTCTTCGATCCGAAGCGCTATGATCTAGCGAATGTAGGTCGTTACAAGATTAATAAGAAGCTTCACATTAAGAACCGTTTGTTCAATCAACGCTTGGCGGAATCGCTTGTTGATACAGAAACAGGCGAAATCATTGCTGAAGCAGGTCAAGTTGTTGACCGTCGTCTCTTGGACGAAATTCTGCCTCGTCTTGAAAGCAATGTAGGTTTCAAAACCTATCATGTGGCAGGCGGAGTTATGGAGTCGGAAGATATTCCGGTTCAGGTAATCGACGTGTTCTCGCCAATTGAGGATGGCAAAGTCACTAGAATTATTGCAAACCGCAATATCGACAAGTCCGTGAAGAACATTACTCCAGCGGATATCATTTCGTCGATCAACTACTTTATTAACTTGCTGCACGGAATTGGTAGCACAGATGATATCGACCACTTGGGTAACCGTCGTCTGCGTTCCGTTGGTGAATTGCTGCAGAACCAGTTCCGTATCGGTTTGTCCCGTATGGAGCGCGTTGTGCGTGAACGGATGTCCATTCAGGATGCGAACGTAATTACGCCACAGGCGCTCATTAACATTCGCCCTGTTATTGCATCGATTAAGGAGTTCTTCGGTAGCTCCCAGTTGTCTCAGTTTATGGATCAGACGAACCCACTTGCGGAACTTACGCATAAGCGTCGTCTGTCTGCACTCGGACCTGGTGGTTTGACGCGTGAGCGCGCGGGCTTTGAAGTTCGTGACGTTCATCCATCTCACTATGGCCGTATGTGTCCAATCGAGACTCCAGAGGGTCCGAACATCGGTTTGATTAACTCCTTGTCTACGTTTGCTCGAGTGAACGAGTATGGCTTCATTGAAGCACCATATCGTTGGGTCGATCCGAAGACAGGGCAGGTTACAGAACAAATCGATTACATGACTGCTGACGAAGAAGATAACTATGTAGTCGCACAGGCGAATGCGCCGCTGAATGAAGATGGCACATTCCGTGACGATACAGCTATCGTTCGTTACAACAAGCAATCTGATAACATCTTGACGATGCCTACGGAACGTGTTGACTACATGGACGTATCGCCGAAGCAGGTTGTGTCGGTAGCGACAGCGCTCATTCCGTTCTTGGAGAACGATGACTCCAACCGTGCGCTCATGGGATCAAACATGCAGCGGCAAGCGGTGCCTTTGCTCATACCAGAAGCTCCGTTTGTTGGTACAGGAATGGAATACAAGTCTGCAAAAGACTCTGGTGTATGTATCGTCTCCAAAGTAGACGGTGTCATCGAGCGTGTTACAGCGAATGAAGTTCAAGTTCGCAAGGTTGAAGTGATTGATGGTAAAGAGGTCAGAGGTGACCTCGTCAAATATAAATTGCAGAAGTTTATGCGTTCCAACCAAGGAACATGCATTAACCAACGTCCACTTGCCAAGAAAGGCGATATCGTTAAGAAAGGCGACATCTTGGCGGACGGCCCTTCCACAGAGGTCGGTGAGTTGGCCCTTGGACGCAACGTTGTCGTCGCGTTCATGACATGGGAAGGTTACAACTACGAGGATGCAATCTTGCTCTCCGAGAAGATGGTGAAAGAGGATGTATACACATCCATTCACATCGAGGAGTACGAGTCCGAAGCTCGTGATACGAAACTTGGACCAGAAGAAATTACTCGTGATATTCCGAACGTCGGCGAAGAAGCGCTCAAGAACTTGGATGAGCGCGGAATCATCCGTGTCGGTGCGGAAATTAAAGATGGTGACATTCTCGTTGGTAAAGTAACTCCTAAAGGGGTTACGGAACTGACAGCAGAAGAACGCCTCTTGCATGCAATCTTCGGCGAGAAGGCACGTGAAGTTCGTGATACTTCCTTGCGTGTGCCTCACGGTACTGACGGTATCGTCGTTGATGTTAAAGTATTTACACGTGAGAACGGGGACGAACTCCCTCCAGGTGTGAATCAACTCGTTCGTGTTTATATTGCCCAAAAACGTAAAATTTCCGAGGGCGATAAGATGGCGGGACGCCACGGTAACAAGGGTGTCATCGCACGTATCTTGCCTGAAGAAGATATGCCGTTCCTTCCAGACGGTACGCCTGTTCAAGTCGTCTTGAACCCACTAGGGGTACCATCGCGGATGAACATCGGTCAGGTACTCGAGGTTCACTTGGGTATGGCGGCTCGTTATCTCGGTATGCACATGGCTACTCCGGTATTCGACGGTGCTACAGAGTATGACGTGTTCGATACGATGGAAGAAGCAGGCATGCAGCGCAACGGTAAGACAATCTTGTACGATGGTCGTACAGGTGACCCGTTCGAGCGCGAAGTTACGGTTGGTGTCATGTACATGATCAAGCTCGCGCACATGGTTGATGATAAGATCCATGCTCGTTCTACTGGACCATACTCTCTCGTTACGCAGCAGCCGCTCGGTGGTAAAGCACAGTTCGGTGGTCAGCGCTTCGGGGAGATGGAGGTATGGGCACTCGAAGCCTATGGTGCAGCTTATACCTTGCAAGAGATTCTTACAGTCAAGTCCGATGATGTCGTCGGCCGCGTGAAGACGTATGAATCGATTGTGAAGGGCGAAAATGTTCCTGAGCCAGGTGTTCCTGAATCGTTCAAAGTCCTTATCAAAGAGCTGCAAAGCTTGGGTATGGATGTCAAGATCTTGACAGAGAACGAAGAAGAAATTGAGATGCGTGAAATCGATGAAGATGACGATATTCCGCAAGATAAGTTGAATCTCGGCATGGATGACGAGTACGTCACCGAGTAAGCTGCCGAAGTCGTATAACGTTGGATCGGACGGTGGCCGTTAGCGAATTGCTATACGGCCACCGCCAGCCCATATATGGTTCGAACACAGAATTCCGCTCCTGTGTACTGACAGAGCGGTACACTCAAGTACAGATTAAGGAGGGTCGCTCCTTGATGGACGTCAACAATTTTGAATTTATGAAAATCGGGCTTGCCTCTCCCGAAAAGATTCGTTCTTGGTCCCGTGGCGAAGTCAAGAAGCCGGAAACGATTAACTATCGTACGCTCAAGCCGGAGAAAGAAGGTTTGTTCTGCGAGAAGATTTTCGGACCGACGAAGGACTGGGAGTGTCATTGCGGTAAATACAAGCGTGTACGTTACAAAGGCGTTGTCTGTGATCGATGCGGCGTTGAAGTAACACGACAGAAGGTGCGTCGTGAACGGATGGGCCATATTGAATTGGCTGCTCCTGTATCGCACATTTGGTATTTCAAGGGGATTCCAAGCCGGATGGGCTTGGCGCTGGACATGTCTCCACGCTCCTTGGAAGAGATCATTTACTTTGCTTCTTATGTTGTAACAGAACCTGGGGATACACCTCTTGAGAAGAAGCAATTGCTTTCTGAGAAGGAATATCGCAGCTACCGTGAGAAATATGGTCATGCATTCCAAGCAGGTATGGGTGCTGAAGCAGTTAAGAAGCTGTTGCAAGACTTGGATGTTGATAAAGAACTTGAAGTGCTGAAGGAAGAGCTTCGTACGGCACAAGGCCAACGCCGCAACCGTGCGATCAAGCGACTAGAAGTAATCGAGGCATTCCGCAACTCTGGTAACCAACCAGATTGGATGATTCTCGATGTTCTTCCTGTTATTCCTCCTGAGCTTCGCCCAATGGTACAGCTCGATGGCGGTCGTTTCGCGACGTCTGACTTGAATGACCTGTATCGTCGTGTAATTAACCGGAACAACCGCTTGAAGCGTTTGCTTGACTTGGGTGCTCCGGACATTATCGTGCAGAATGAGAAGCGTATGCTGCAAGAAGCAGTAGACGCCTTGATCGATAACGGTCGCCGTGGTCGTCCAGTTACGGGCCCTGGTAACCGTCCATTGAAATCGCTTAGCCATATGCTCAAAGGTAAGCAAGGTCGCTTCCGTCAGAACTTGCTCGGTAAACGGGTTGACTACTCTGGTCGTTCCGTTATCGTCGTAGGTCCTTACTTGAAGATGTACCAATGTGGTTTGCCGAAGGAAATGGCACTTGAGCTGTTCAAACCTTTTGTCATGAAAGAACTCGTGAATAAAGGTTTGGCACACAACATTAAGAGCGCGAAGCGTAAAGTAGAGCGCATTAGCCCGGAAGTATGGGACGTTCTCGAAGAAGTCATTCGCGAGCACCCAGTATTGCTTAACCGTGCACCAACACTTCACCGTCTCGGTATTCAAGCATTTGAACCGATTCTGGTAGAAGGGAAAGCAATCCGTCTTCACCCTCTCGTATGTACGGCCTACAACGCCGACTTCGACGGTGACCAAATGGCGGTTCACGTTCCGTTGTCTGCAGAAGCACAAGCAGAAGCTCGTCTTCTTATGCTTGCTTCCGGCAATATCTTGAACCCGAAAGACGGTAAGCCAGTAGTAACACCATCTCAGGATATGGTTCTTGGATCCTTCTACTTGACGATGGACAACAAGGAAGCTAAAGGATCAGGTATGATCTTTGGCTCCGTCAATGAGGCTGTATCTGCTTACCAACGTGGTTCAGCATCCTTGCACGCACGTGTTGCAATTCCAGTACGTGAATTGGGCAAGTCTGACTTTACTGAAAAACAACAAGATGCGTTCCTCATTACAACGGTTGGACGTATCATTTTCAACGAAATATTCCCGGCAGATTTCCCGTACATCAATGAGCCGACGAAGCGTAATTTGTTCGAGGGAACACCGGAACATTATTTCGTATATGAGAAAGGCGCGAATATTAGAGAGATAATCGAAAATATTCCGCAAACAGGTGGCGTAGGTAAAGACTATCTGGGTCAAATTATCGCTCGCTGCTTCGATATTTTCCATACGACGAAGACTTCTGTCATCTTGGACCGTATCAAGGAAATCGGCTTCACGTACTCCACGAAGGCAGGAATCTCGATCGCGGTATCCGACGTTATCGTACCGCAAGAGAAAGTGGATATCTTGAAGGAATCCGAAGAGAAAGTACGCGTGATTACGAACCAATATCGTCGCGGTCTGATTACGAACGAAGAGCGTTATGACCGTGTTATTGAAGTTTGGTCGAATACGAAAGATCGGATCACCGAAATTTTGATGAAATCGATGGAACGCTACAACTCCATCATGCTCATGGTTGACTCCAAAGCACGGGGTAATAAATCGCAGATTACTCAGTTGGGTGGTATGCGTGGTCTCATGGCCAACCCGTCCGGTCGAATCATCGAGTTGCCAATTAAATCGAACTTCCGTGAGGGCCTGACGGTCTTGGAATACTTTATTTCCACTCACGGTGCGCGTAAGGGTCTCGCGGATACGGCCCTTCGTACGGCTGACTCGGGTTACTTGACACGTCGTCTCGTCGATGTTGCACAGGACGTTATCGTTCGCGAAGAGGATTGCGGTACGGATAAAGGCTTCTTAGTAGCCAACATTTCAGACGGCAAGGAAGTTATCGAAGGCTTGTACGATCGTATCGAAGGTCGCTATTCTGGCGAAACGGTTCGTCATCCGGAAACAGGGGAGATCCTTGTTAACCGCAACGAACTTATCGATACGGATAAGGCAGAATTGATTGTCAACTCTGGCGTATCGAAGTTGATGATTCGTTCCGTACTCAGTTGCCGTGCTCGTCACGGTGTATGTAAAATCTGTTACGGTCGCAATCTCGCGACTGGTAAGCACGTTGAAATTGGTGAAGCAGTTGGTATCATCGCGGCACAGTCCATCGGTGAACCAGGTACACAGCTCACCATGCGTACGTTCCATACCGGTGGTGTTGCGGGTGACGATATTACACAAGGTTTGCCGCGTATCCAAGAATTGTTCGAGGCGCGCAATCCGAAAGGGCAAGCGATCATTTCCGAAATCGATGGTGTGGTTAAGGAAATTCGTGAAGCGAAAGATCGTCGTGAAATCGAAGTCCAAGGTGAGGCAGAGTCTAAAGTGTACTCCGTCACATACGGTTCTCGTGTCCGCGTAAGCGAAGGCATGGCAATCGAAGCCGGTGATGAGATTACAGACGGTTCTATCGACCCTAAAGAAATGCTCCGTATTAAAGGTATCCGTGGCGTTCAGAACTACATCTTGCAGGAAGTTCAACGCGTATACCGGAACCAAGGGGTAGAAATTAACGATAAGCACGTTGAAGTTATGATCAAGCAAATGCTTCGCAAAATCCGTATCATCGATGCGGGTGAAACGACATTGCTTCCAGGATCATTCGTTGACATGCATGAATATGAAGCAGCGAACAAAGAAGCGATCCTCTCTGGCAAGGAACCTGCTGTTGCGAAACCGATCTTGCTCGGTATCACGAAGGCATCCTTGGAGACAGACTCCTTCTTGTCTGCAGCATCCTTCCAGGAGACGACTCGCGTTCTTACTGATGCAGCGATCAAAGGTAAAGTTGACCAATTGCTCGGCTTGAAAGAGAACGTTATTATCGGTAAGTTGATTCCTGCAGGTACAGGTATGAACCGTTATCGCAGCGTTAAAGTGATTAATCCGCTTGATGAGGAAGTAACGGAAGAATCCCTAGATACAGCGGGTGTTGGCGCAGCGGAGTAAGCTCTACTATAGAGGTTTCAAATGTGATGGATGGCGCTGTCTATACGGCGCCAACCTCCATTTTTGTGACAAATATATCGTTTTAAAAAAGAAGTTATAAAATTGCTTGACACTGGGTAAACGAAGTGCTATTATGTCGTAGTGTGCCCAAGACAAAGACCTGTACTTTTGGAGGAACATGCTTCATGTCTAATGAAAAAGGTTTACAGGATGCAATAATTCGTATTGGGACGAAGCAAACATTGAAGATGGTTGAACTTAATAAAGCCATCGAGGTGTACATTGCCGAAGACGCTGATGAACACGTTACATCGAAAGTCGTAAGCTTATGTGAGAAGAAGGGCATCAAGTTGACGTATGTCAGCACGATGCGTGACCTTGGCAAGGCATGCGGCATTGAAGTAGGTGCAGCCGTCGCAGCTGTCGTTGAAGAAGAATAAGGAAGCCATTGTTTTTGTAACAGAAGAAATTCTGGGGCAAAGACATTTCATTTGTTCATTTATGAACCACCTGGATCTGTGGACTTAGATGAATGATTTGTGAAGGTGTCATAATATGGGAAGGGGGTGCCAACATGCCAACAATTAACCAATTGGTACGTAAGGGCCGCAAAGATAAAGTAACTAAATCCAAATCCCCAGCTTTGCAAAAAGGTTTCAACGCTTTGAAACGCGAAGAAACGGATTTGAGCGCGCCACAAAAACGCGGTGTCTGCACTCGTGTAGGTACAATGACTCCGAAGAAACCGAACTCCGCGCTTCGTAAATATGCTCGTGTTCGCTTGACGAACCGTGTAGAAGTTACAGCGTACATCGGTGGTATCGGCCACAACTTGCAAGAGCACAGTGTTGTTCTCGTTCGTGGTGGTCGTGTAAAAGACCTTCCGGGTGTTCGTTACCACATCGTTCGCGGTGCATTGGATACTGCAGGTGTAAACAATCGTATGCAAGCTCGTTCCAAATACGGTACGAAACGTCCTAAAGCTAAGAAATAAGAAGTTAAAGCTACTCAGAAAGGGGGATTCACATGCCACGCAAAGGTCCTGTTACTAAGCGCGACGTGTTGCCGGATCCGGTGTATAACAGCAAGCTTGTTACTCGCTTGATCAACCGCATCATGCTCGACGGTAAACGTGGTGTTGCTCAATCGATCTTGTACAACTCTTTCGAAATCATTCGTGAGCGTACAGGCAACGATCCTATGGAAGTATTTGAAGCAGCACTGAAAAACATCATGCCAGTCCTTGAAGTTAAAGCTCGCCGTGTAGGTGGTTCTAACTATCAAGTACCTATCGAAGTTAAACCTGAGCGCCGCACATCCTTGGGATTGCGCTGGTTGGTTAACTACTCCCGCAACCGCGGTGAGAAAACGATGGAAGAGCGTTTGGCAGCAGAGATTATCGATGCTTCCAACAACACTGGTGCAGCAGTTAAGAAACGCGAAGATACGCACAAAATGGCTGAAGCGAACAAAGCGTTTGCTCACTACCGTTGGTAGGATAAGGCTGTTTTGGTCTCGATATTCGAGTAACCAAACCCAATTTGAAGGGAGACCATTCCATGGCAAGAGAGTTCTCCTTAGCAAATACGCGTAACATCGGAATCATGGCTCACATCGATGCCGGTAAAACAACAACTACGGAGCGTATCTTGTTCTACACAGGCCGTACTCACAAAATCGGAGAGGTGCATGAAGGCGCCGCTACGATGGACTGGATGGAACAAGAGCAAGAGCGTGGTATTACGATCACTTCCGCTGCGACTACAGCGCAATGGAAGGGCCATCGTGTAAATATCATCGATACTCCGGGGCACGTTGACTTTACGGTAGAGGTTGAGCGTTCCCTTCGCGTATTGGACGGAGCAGTAGGCGTGTTCTCCGCTAAAGAAGGCGTAGAGCCGCAATCTGAAACGGTATGGCGTCAAGCTGACAAGTACAGCGTACCTCGTATCGCATACGTTAACAAAATGGACATCATCGGCGCTGATTATCTCAACGTTATTGAGTCCATGAAGGATCGTTTGCAAGCGAATGCTGTTGCAATTCAGCTTCCTATCGGTGCAGAAAACGACTTCACAGGCATCATTGACTTGATGGAAGAGAAAGCTTACATCTTCAAAGATGACCTGGGTAAAGAAGTTGATGAAACAGAAGTTCCTGCAGAGTTCAAAGACCAAGTCGCTGAACTTCGTATGGAAATGGTAGAGAAAATCGCAGAACTCGATGAAGATCTGATGATGAAATACCTCGAAGGAGAGGAAATTTCGGTTGCAGAACTGAAAGCTGCTCTTCGTAAAGGGGTATGTAGCGTTCAAATCTTCCCAGTAGTATGTGGTTCTTCCTACCGCAACAAAGGCGTACAGCTCATGATTGATGCTGTCGTTGACTACTTGCCATCGCCACTTGATGTACCTGATATTAAAGGTCATCTTGAAGATGGTGAAGAAGAAGTTCGTCATTCCTCGGACGAAGAGCCATTCTCGGCACTCGCGTTCAAGATCATGACTGACCCTTATGTTGGTAAGCTGACGTTCTTCCGCGTTTACTCTGGTGTATTGAACTCCGGTTCTTACGTCTTGAACGCGACAAAAGGCAAACGTGAACGTATTGGCCGTATCCTTCAAATGCACGCGAACAGCCGTGAAGAAATCGCTACAGTACATGCTGGCGATATCGCTGCTGCCGTTGGTTTGAAAGATACCGGTACAGGCGACACACTCTGCGATGAGAAGTCTCCGATCATCTTGGAATCCATGAACTTCCCAGATCCGGTTATCAGTATCGCAGTTGAGCCGAAGACAAAAGCAGACCAAGATAAAATGGGTACTGCTTTGTCGAAATTGACAGAAGAAGATCCAACACTTCGTGTTTACACTGATGAGGAGACAGGTCAAACGATCTTGTCTGGTATGGGTGAGCTTCACCTTGATATCATCATCGACCGTATGCGTCGTGAGTTCAGAGTTGAGACGAACGTAGGTAGCCCACAGGTTGCTTATCGTGAGACATTCCGTCAACAAGCTAAAGTTGAAGGTAAATTCGTACGTCAGTCCGGTGGTCGTGGTCAATACGGTCACGTATGGATCGACTTCGAACCTCTCGAAGCAGGATCAGGATTCGTGTTCGAGAACAAAATCGTTGGTGGCGTAGTCCCTCGTGAATACGTACCTGCGGTTCAAGCTGGTATTGAAGAATCCATGAAGAACGGTGTCTTGGCAGGCTTCCCATTGGTTGACCTCAAGGCTACTATCTTCGATGGTTCCTACCATGATGTTGACTCCAATGAAATGGCGTTTAAAATCGCTGGTTCCATGGCGCTTAAAGCTGCTAAGGACAAGTGTAAGCCAGTATTGCTTGAGCCAATCATGAAAGTAGAAGTTACAGTACCAGAAGAGTACATGGGCGACGTTATGGGTATGTTGAACTCCCGCCGTGGTCGTATCGAAGGTATGGATACTCGTGCAGGTGCACAAATTATCCGTGCTAAGGTACCTCTCTCCGAGATGTTCGGTTACTCCACAACATTGCGTTCCGGTACTCAAGGACGCGGTGTGTTCTCTATGGAACTCTCTCACTATGAAGAAGTTCCTAAGAATATCTCCGAAGAGATTATCGCGAAGAACAAAGGCGAGTAATTTCGCTTCTGATTCATTTGCTATCGGCTGAGCGCATGACTTGTCATGTGTCTCGGCTGCTTATAACATATATCTATTCCACTTATTGAAGGAGGACTAGTTCAAATGGCAAAGGCTAAGTTTGAACGTACGAAACCGCACGTTAATATCGGTACAATTGGTCACGTTGACCATGGTAAAACAACTTTGACAGCGGCTATCACAACAGTTCTGTCTAAAAAATATGGTAACGGTGCAGCTGTAGCATTCGATCAAATCGATAAAGCTCCAGAAGAGCGCGAGCGCGGTATCACAATCTCCACGTCCCACGTAGAGTATGAGTCCGCTAACCGTCACTATGCACACGTTGACTGCCCAGGTCACGCCGACTATGTTAAAAACATGATCACTGGTGCTGCTCAAATGGATGGCGCGATTCTCGTAGTATCCGCAGCTGACGGCCCAATGCCACAAACACGCGAGCACATCTTGTTGTCTCGCCAAGTAGGCGTACCTTACATCGTCGTATTCATGAACAAATGCGACATGGTTGAAGACGAAGAATTGTTGGAATTGGTAGAAATGGAAATTCGCGATTTGCTTAGCGAATACGAATTCCCTGGCGATGACACTCCAGTTATCCGCGGTTCCGCTCGTGAAGCTCTTCAAAACCCAGACGGAGAATGGGCTGACAAAATCGTTGAGTTGTTCACACAAATCGACGAGTACATCCCAACTCCAGAACGTGACACTGACAAGCCATTCTTGATGCCAGTCGAGGACGTATTCTCCATCACTGGTCGTGGTACAGTTGCTACTGGCCGCGTAGAGCGTGGTACTGTTAAAGTCGGCGACGAGATCGAAATCGTTGGTATCCAAGAAGAGACTCGTAAGTCCGTAGTAACAGGCGTTGAAATGTTCCGTAAACTTTTGGATTCCGCTCAAGCTGGTGACAACATCGGTGCGTTGCTTCGTGGTGTAGACCGCAGCAACATCGAGCGTGGTCAAGTATTGGTTAAGCCAGGTTCGGTTAAACCACATACTGAGTTCACTGCTCAGGTTTACGTTTTGACTAAAGAAGAAGGTGGCCGTCATAAGCCATTCTTCACAGGCTACCGTCCACAGTTCTACTTCCGTACAACGGACGTAACTGGTATCATCAACTTGCCAGAAGGTACTGAAATGGTTATGCCTGGTGACAACATCACAGTTACTGTACAATTGATCGCTCCAATCGCGATTGAAGAAGGTACACGCTTCGCGATCCGCGAAGGTGGCCGTACAGTAGGTGCTGGTGCGGTTGCAACTATCATTAAATAATGATATTACCGACAATAGTCGGTAATAAGAGCCCCTTATCCTTATGGATAAGGGGCTTTTTGCTTTACAAAAAACACAGCTTTTGTTCAATATTCTTTCAAGAAGTCCCTTCCAGATCACTGTACATGATTTCTGTTATAGCGCTATAATATCTAACAATATAAACTTACATATAGGTATGTAGAGCTAGTAATATAGGGATTTAGGCCGATAAGTGAGGCGCAGGAAGGAAGAGCGACTGAAATGAGCAAAAAGCTATTAGGATGGGCAGGAAAGTGGTATAAGGAACAAACTGTGGATAGATGTGCACCAAAATCCGTAGAAGGTAATTTAATGGAGCAAGGTATGATTCATTTATCCACAACTCATCCTATACATAAACAGATCGAAGTGATCGAATTGACAACAGAAGACCTAACTTTACTGCGTCAGCTCAAGCCATATTTATTGCCGCACATGAAATCATTAACGGAGGCATTTTATTCGGTTATTTTGAGTGTAGAGCATTTAAAGCAACTCATAACAAAACATAGTACAATCGAACGATTGCAGTTAACGCTCGAGCGTCATATCGAAGAAATGTTTGATGGAAAAATAAATGAGGAATTTGTAGGGAAACGAATTCGGATCGCAGACGTTCATCGCCATATCGGGCTCGATACGAAATGGTACATGGCAGCTTTTCAGAATATGCAGAACCGGCTTCTTGATCTGATTGCAGCGGAGATCTACAATGCAGAAGATCGAATGAAGGCGATTTTGGCTGTGAATAAAATATTGAACTTGGAACAACAGCTTGTTCTTGAGGCATATGAAGAACGAAACCGATTAGAACGAGAAGAACAATATCAACAGGTCAAGAATGAACTGAAGGGGAGTATCGCACAACTTAGTAATC
>NZ_JMDX01000037.1:0-35589 GCF_000935845.1 Paenibacillus sp. E194 | reverse complement strand
TTGGCTCACATGCTCCGCTGTTATTGCCCCGTGGCTCACATGCTCCGAGCTTATCGATCCTTGGCTCACGTGCTCCGAGCTTATCGATCCTTGGCTAATGTGCTGAGCTTGAATACACTCCAGCTGCACATGAATCGATTCCACGCTCTCCGGGGCAAGATGGTGCCCATGCACAGCATTCGCTACGAGATGCGTCTCATCAATCGAGCCACTGGCCATATGCTGGCTGTTTATTTCTCCTGCCGCCAGATGAGATCCATGGATAGCTGCTACTGATATATGTTTTGCATGGATAGCGTTGGGCCCTATATGGTCTTTCGTTACAGCAAATGGTTCAAGTTGAGATGATCCAATAATTATTGGATCTGCTGGTGGAGGATTGACGAGATTATTCAACATCGTAAACAATTCATCATCGAGATGTTCAATACGAACTGCCCCAGACGCCAAGTGTTCGTCCGCAACGGCCTGTGGCTGAATATGTGTGCCTTCCACTGACCCTGGAGCCAGCTTGGAGGCCGTTACCGACTGTTCCGCAAGCTGATAAGAGTCAATCGCCTGTGCTTCTACATGCTTGCCTGACACCAATCCAAGAGCAAGATGCTCCGATTCAACAGCTTGGGAGGCAATCGCTTCCGAGCTCACCGCACCTTGTGACAAATGAAAGGATTCTACACTGCCAGCAGCTAATTTCTCAGAAGTAACGCTTTTATTCGCAAGCTTGCTGGATGTAACCGACATATCACTTAGCTTGTCGCTGGATACACTCTCTGGGGACAACTTGAGGGATGTAACCACATGATCAGCCAAGTGATGGGAGTATATGGAGGATGAACCTATGTGTCTGTCTCGTATCGCATGCGGAGCAATCTTCTCACTTGTTACCGCCTCTTGCTTCAGCATAGCCGCATCAATCGATTGAGCTCGGATATGTTCGTCGCTAATTGCTCCTGGTGAAATATGTTCATCCTTGATCGAGTACAGCTCTATTTCCTTGGCCCCTACTGCACCCACACTGATGTGACGGGAAGCAACGCTACCGTTAGCCAATATCTCAGCGGTCACACTTTGATTCGTCAGCTTTTGACGAGTAACAGACTCATCAGCGAGCTGCAAAGAGGTAACGCTGTGTACACCCAACTTGCTTGTTGTCACTGCCTCATCTACGAGATGCGCTGTGTTAACAGCATTCGTGTCTAAATGTCGCCCTTGTACTGCGCCTGAAGTAATCGTACGCTTATCAATTGCCCCGTCCTGCACATGCCGATTTGTAATGCTATCTTGCTCAATATGCTCCCCGCCGATCGCCTCTTCCTGAATATGAAGACCGACTATGGCAAGCGGTGCGATCTGCTGCGTGCTTATTGCATGCTTGACAACATGACGAGACTGAATCATGGCATCTGCAATTTTCTGCGAAGTAATACTCTGATCGGCGATTTTGGAGGAAGTGACGGCTTGATCTATCAACTTCGCTGTTGCGACTGATTGATCCGCTAATTTATCTGTCGTTACAGCCTGTTCGTGCAAATGCCAGCTATGAATTTCTCCTTCGCGCACATGCTTCTGATGGACCGCTTCCTTCTGCAAATGGGCAGATTGAACTGTTTCTGCTGCAAGATGGATCGAATGAATTGATTGAGGCTGAAGATGATAGCTGCTTATCATATTCGGGGTAAGATGTGAGCCTTCAATTTGGTTGGAACCAATATGCCGACTCTCAACAGCACGTTCAGCGATGACACGACTCACAATGATTTCATCAGCTAAATGGTCGCTGATAATGCTAGAGTGGGCTATTTTATCACTCGTTACTGCATGGTTCCGCAGCTTCGAATTCGTGATCACGTCTTCACTAAGCTTGGATGTGTCCACAGCGCCATTGGCCAAGCTTTCCGTATGGATCGCACCGCTGCGTATCTTCTCAGAGGTTATGGATTGGTCTTGAATCAGTTCATTCGAGATGATTAGTTCGCTCAAATGCTTCGTATGAATAGAGCCTTCCGCTAATTTATCAGAATCGATCGTCTTATCAGCCAGCTTCTCGGAGGTTATACTGCCGTCCTTAATTTTGCCTCCTGTAATAGAACGATCTCGAATTTTACTGCCTGAAATCGCATTGCGGATGAGGTGCTCACCCATAATCGAATCAGGAGCGATCTTCCCGCCAGTGATCGCTTCATCTGCAATTTTAATCGATGTGACAGAATGATCCTTTAGCGCATCAGAATCAATGCTCTCACGTTTAATCTTGGATCCGCTTATCGAATACGCAGCCAGTTTTTCATTGGTAACAGCCTCATCCACGATATCATCGGTATATACAATCGCTTTTGGCCGGAAAATGCTTCTCTTCTCGAAAAGCTGTTTTTCCTTTTCTGCCTGCACAGCTATTACTGCGTTAACGTCTACCTCCTGCTCTGTTTGCTCAACTGCATTGTTTTCAAGCATTTGAATTGCGTCTATAGAGGAAGCATCAACCTCTACATCTTGGGACACCGATCCTCTAATAGGCTTTGATGGATTTTTAGTTTTCTTCTTTTCTGTGCGGGTTGCCTTTGAAAACCTGCTATCTGATTGCTTCGATGAAGATGCGTTTGCATCAGTGAATGTGGAAGCTTCGACTCCCGGAACTTGAATGGACTGCGCCTTCTGCTCGCTATGCGAAACGTCTGGGGATATAGTAAATGGAGGAGCAGGCGTTGGTATGTTCTCTCCTCTGCTTATATGGGCATCCAAAGATGCTATCTTCGTCTTCGAAGACCCACCACCTTCCGTAGGCTGCTCCATGGCAGCAAACCCTGTCTTTTCTTGCTGAAGAGCCAGCCTTGCTTGCTTCACCACATGGTTCATTTCTTGCTTTGCTGCCGCAAGCGCATTAATGTTAGCTTTCCTGGACTGTGCAACAGTATTGGGCATAGATTTCGATAATTGATCCAAATTGGGGTCAGATTTCGATAATTGATCCAAACTAGGCTTAGATTTCGATAATCGATCCAACATTTTCAGTTCCGACCTATTCGGATTATCTACATAATAGGAAGGCCTCTTTCCTTTTGGAGACGAGCTCCCTTTCTTCTTTTTCACGCTGCACTCTCTCCTTTCCGATGGGCTTCTACCTACACCTAATCCATCATATGCACCCAGTGCTCTCCCCGACACTCACCTATACGTATTAATCTATTGCTCTGCAGGAGCGCCTATTTCGTTAGCCCACCGCTCGGCTGTTTTGTCCCATGTAAAATGATTCTGTACATGTTCCACAGCCGCTTCCCCCATTCTCTTTCTTCGTTCATCATCATCCAATAACCGATTTAGTTCATTCGCAAGCCGTACGCTTAGCCGAAACGGCCGCACAAGCACACCTGTAACCCCGTCTGCAACAACCTCTTGAATGCCTCCGACACGTGTTGCAAGTACAGGAACCCCAGAAGCCATCGCTTCCACATTGACTAAACCGAATGCCTCCTTCTCGACCGAAGGCATGACTACAACATCCGCTAGCAAATACCAATCCGGTATTTGTTCATGGGATACATAAGGGACGAATCTAACGTGCTGTGGATACACTCTGCCCAAACGCTCAAGCTTACGCACATAGACGGTTCTCCGTGCAGATCCATAAAACGCGCTGCCGACGATGACAAATAGCGCCTTAGGCTGCCTCGCAATGACACGCGGAATCGCCTTCAATAAATGATGAACTCCCTTTAAAGGGATGAGACGCCCGACATATAGAATGATTTTGCGATCCGCCCAACCTAGCATGTCCTTGCCAGCTTCGGAACGCTGCATTCCTTCTTCCGTCCATTTAGAGCGGAATCGCTCTTGGTCAACACCTAATGTATTCACTACGATTCGCGAAGCACAACTTGGACAGACCGCCGCAACTTTACGATATAAATAGCGGCTGTTGACGAAAATCCGATCTGCCGCTCGTAGTGATGACCTTAATAATTTCAGGGGAATATGCTTACGGCTCATGAAGGTAACGGAGTGAAGATTCAATATGATTTGGGCATTGGGGAAGGAGCGCTTAATCGGGAGAACAAATCGGGGACGGTTCTCAATTTGAATCGTATCGGGCAGGAACTGAGCCATGCTGCGAATAACCGCCTGCACGTACATCCGTGCACGGCTTGCTCGAATTCGAACACAAGGGACACCGCGAACCGTGTCTATCTCTGCCTGGCCGTTCCACAGCCTTGCATAAATTCGTGCATCTATTCGCTGCGCAGCCTTGCTTACCACATGCTCCACGACTCGCTCAACGGAACTGCTCGAACCGGAAGGAATCGGGAATGTTCCTGGCGTAATAACAGCCACCTTCTTAAGATGCATTTCGTTCCTCCTCATCTGCTTAGCCAAGCATCAAATTTAGTCATTATGCCTTCATCCACTCGTCCATACCGCCAATACTGGACATACATACGATGCATTATCGCCGATGGCTATTTGTATATCGCATTTTTGCCACTAAGGAGGTATGACCATGTCCGATAATCGAATCGGCATATTGTTCAATGCTCCCTTGCTGCGTGGACTCATCCGTGGTAAGACGAAGCATGAAGCTATCCTGTTCTATGAAGAAGCTGCACGCCAGAATGGAATCATCCCTTGCTTCTTCCGAATTGAAGATGTAAATACCCGGAGAATGGAAGTAGCTGCATATGTAAAAGGGCCGACTGGCTATGTTCGCCGACGCATGCCTATTCCACGAGTCATTCATAACCGAGCGATTTACTTGCGTCCCACTTCACGCGCGCGTATCCGTTCACTAGTTCAAGCGAATATTATCTTGTTCAACGAGGTCAATCGATATGGAAAAATGAGCATTCACAACTTACTCAAGGCAGATCACATGATCGCCCCACATTTGCCCGACACGTCCCTTGCAACCCGTTCTTCTATTGCCAGACTCATGGAACGCTATGGCGCGATAGTACTGAAACCTAACAACAGCAGCATAGGGCGAGGTCTCACCAAGATTGAGCGAACAAGCAAAGGGTGGAGAACGACCTACATGCTGCGAACGTCAACAGGGGGTCGTAAGTGGAGAACCATCGAGATGCCTGAGGGAAGACTGCCCGCAACCGTAAAGTCCCAAATGCTGAAGAAGTCCTTTTTGGTTCAACAGCACTTACCGCTCGCTTCCTATAAGGGAAGACCCTTCGATCTGCGTGTATCCGTACAACGAGACGGAACCGGGGAATGGAAAATTACAGGAATTGTGGGCAAGGTTGCACCATCGCATACATTCGTCACGAACGTAGCTCAAGGCGGCACGGTCTATCCATTTGAACTGCTGGCAGCTTCTTCACTGCCTTATATCCCGCTTGATATCCTTCGCGAACGAATCAGCCACTTCTCCTTAGATGTCGCTTCACGGCTATCACACACCCTGCCCCATCTTGCAGACTTAGGACTAGATATAGGGATCTCTCCTGATGGAATTCCTTTATTTATCGAATGCAATGGACGAGATCAACGTTACAGTTTTCGTGAGGCTAATTTGCTTGAATGTTGGAGAGCGACCTATGTGAATCCCATTGCCTATGGCGCATCTCTGCTTCGTCAAGCAAGTCAATAACCCTCTTTATTCTTAGCGGTGTGTAGGTTCGTATTGAAAATGATGGCGTTCTGTGTCAAGATAGTCCACAGGAAACATGCTTCTTATTCTGTTTCTTGAGGCTGAAAAATACAGGACGCCCTTATTCAGGTGTCCTATAAACCAGGTGATTAATTAACAATGAAAAAAAGATTTTTACGGCTACTAACTGAATTATCCTCACGCAAGTGGGTATCTCGCATCGCAGGCCGCTTCGCCAACTCCGGATTAAGCCGCCGATTTATTCCAACCTTTGCGAAGACGTACAATATCCGTGTTGAGGAAGCTGAGAAGCCTATGGATCAATACGGGACCTTGAATGAATTCTTCACACGCAAGCTTAAGCCAGATATGCGTCCTATTTCTGCTGCAGAAGACCAGCTTGCTAGCCCTGTAGATGCAGTGATTACAGGTATGGGCCCAATTCAGGAAGGCAGTATATTTAATGTGAAGGGACAGGATTATACACTCGATGAGATGCTGAACCACTCTCCTCATCGACAAAAATATAGTCATGGCTATTGCTTCGTGCTGTATTTAAGTCCTTCCGATTATCATCGTATTCACGCCCCCGTTACGGGGACCACTGTGGAGAGCGAACATGTGCCTGGGCGTGTCTATCCAGTAAATGATTTTGGTTTGCATCATATGCCGCGAGTACTTAGCCGCAACGAACGACTTATCACGTACATACGACATGGACAAGGTGAAGTAGCGGTTGTGAAAGTTGGGGCACTCAATGTGAGCAGCATCCGTTATTCGGATGATAAAGTGAAGTCAAGCTACGAGAAGGGGCAGGATCTTGCCTATTTTGAATTCGGATCAACCGTTGTGCTGCTGACAGAAACGAATACATTCGAGCCCTTGGAGGGATTAGCGCTCGGCGCCAAGGTTAGAATGGGAGATTGCTTGGGGACATTCCATGCGAAGACTGAACGCGTGCAGAAGACACAGAGCTAACCCTACTTGCTCGTTCAATAGCATCTAACTGAAAAGGGGCTTTTCCATAGGCCATGAACCATGGCGATTGGAAAAGCCCCTTTTTCTGTGCCTATTTGCTTAGGCACCGACTACTAAAGAAAAGCGCTATAACTTTCTTCAAGTAGTTAACACTGCTCTTTTTAAAATGCTCTTCTTCTGAAATTCCACAATATAACCGTCCAGCTCTTGACTAAGACGAACGACAGTAGCATCTGTCAGATTCCGGCCATCCGCTACAGCACTGATCATGTTCAATCGTGTCTGCTCCAATTGTCTCAGCAAGGCCTCATCCGTTTCCGTTAATCTAGTGAACATGGATATCCCCTTTTTGAAATAATCGATAGCTTCTTTCTGTCTATTTATTCCGCTCATTACTTTCCCTTTGTTGATGTAATAATTTGCGAGTTCATTGATTTTCATAGGATTGGAGAAGTCTTCTTCCAGATAGTCTGATTCACCTTGGAGCAAATGTTGTGCTGCATCTATATCTCGTTGTTGAAGATAGACATGAAGTAGTGAGTTTACAATATTTAATTTGTAAGTCGATGACTCCATACACAGCTGCAAATGGTAGATAGCTGATTCCGTTTCTCCCCGTTGCTCATGAAGCTTGGCCTTCATAAAAGATACATGATCCCTCAGGAACGGGAAGCGTGTCAAGTGAATACGATTTAGGTATTGCTCTGCCAATTCAAAATGAGATTTATAATAGTAAGAAGTACTAATTAGTAAAATGGAGTATGCTTTATAGGTACCCTCTGTCTTATCACAGGCCAGCAGTAATTTTCCGAGTTCAATACTTTCATTATACTTGTACAGTGTAAAAGCATGGACACCTAACTTGTAATATAGAATAATTCGCTCTTCACTAGTCAGCTCTTCGGCATAGGCAAGTACCTTTTTACCTGAATGATAGGATTCCTCCATTTTACTGAAATCGTCCCGTTCCACTAAATACCGATAGAACAATCCTTTTGCAACATATGTCTGCCAGCCTTGCCTTTGAGCATACATAATTGCATCATCCATTAATTCTAACCGAGACTCTAGGTTGCCTATTCCTTGTTGTACAATGCTTACTAGTTTTCCAAACCTAACTTCTGAATTCTCGTCCAGAGAGGCCATTAGATGAACCATTACTTCTCTAGCCAGTGAGATATCGTCTTCGGACGACACGAGTTGCTGCAGCAGACAGAGCCATATCTCCGAATGAATCTTCGTATTGGCAATCGCCGTTACGACTTCATGCGTAGGTATATGTAAAATAGAGAAAATGGGTTGTAGGATAGCATAATCTCGTGGAGCTCCGCCATATTCCAGGAACGAAATTCTCTTGTTATTTACACCTGACCTGTTCGCAAGTTCCTGCTGAGTCATATTCAATTCATCTCGATAACGACGAATCAATTCCCCCAAGGTCTCATTTCTCGGTTTTACAACCCCCATGCATGTATCCTCCATTACACTTGCTTGGTGAATCGTGAGTGAATCTCTATCTGGAAACAAAAGAGATCAATTGTGCTTCTTTTTCATTAATCTCTTAATAGAGAATTCTTAAATATCCCCTTTTTCTGTATTTCAACTATATAGGTATCAAGCTCTTGACTGAGCTGCACAACAGATGTGTCTGTTAAGTTCCGTCCTATTTTGGCTGCATTCATCATATTCAACCGTGTGCGCTCCATCTTCCGCAATAGCTCTATATCGTTTTCAGTTAATTCAACAAACATGCTAACACTTTGGATATAGCAATCAACGGCTTCGCTGTTCTTTCCCCATCGATGAAGCCATTTTCCTTTATTGATGAAATAATATGCGTGTCCTTTTATTGAAATTGGGTTTAAATAGTCTACACTGAGGTACTCTTGCTCTTGCTGGAGTATGTGCTTTGCGGAAGTACAATCATTTTTTGATAGATATAATCTAAGAAGTGCATTTACAATGCCTATTTTATGAGAAGATAACGTCAAGCATTTTTGTAACTGGCTTATAGCCAAATCTACGTTTCCTCTTTTCTCAAGGAGTTTGGTTGTTAAAAAGTCGACATGCTCTTGGACAAAGGAGAAAGGAAACTGACTGATTACTTTCAAATATTTTTCTGCCTGATCATATTCCTCAAGTCGAAAATAGGATGAACAAATAAGCAAAGTGGAGTACGCTTTGTAGGTGCTCACCGAGCTATCTTCAGCAATTCCTAGCTTAGCTAACTCAATACTTTCATAGAAGCGGTCTATGTGGAAGGCATGTACGCCTAACTTGTAATAGAAAACCACTCTTTCATCACGAGGGAGAAGCTCCACGTAGTGAAGCACAGCCTGTCCAGACTGGAAAGTTTCCTCCATCCTACTGAAATCGTCCCGCTCCACTAAATAGCGATAAAATAGCCCTTTTGCAACCAAGCTCTGTAAATCTCGTGATCTAGCAAAGGAAATCACATTGTCCAGTAACTCAAGCCGCATTTCAATGCTGCCAGTCCATTTTTGAATCATTTGATATAGCCTCAGCAGCAAATCTTCACAGTCCTCATTACAGCAAGCCAATACGTGTACAACAATGTCTTCGCATAAACGCCTATCCTGACTAGGCAAGGATGCCTCTAGTAGCGACAGCCATAATTCTGTACTTACTTCTTCTGTCACAAGATGAGCCACTATTTCGGCCATCGGGATATGCAGCACTACAAGAAGCGACTTCAGCACTGCATGTTCTAATGGAATTTCCCCTTTTTCAATTGCGATAACACTTTCATGGTCTATACCTGCTTCTTTTGCAAAATCCTGCTGGGTCTTATTCTCCCGATTCCGGTAACATCGTATTAGTTCCCCTAGTTTCTCATACACCATAACGGAACGCATGCATGTTTCCTCCGCCTACAGGATATCAGTCATACATTGGCCACTAGCTCTTATCCAGCAATATCAATTTCCAAGATCGCTTTTTTCAGCAGTCTTTTCTTTTGGATTTCAACCAAATACTCATCGAGCCTCTGACTAAGCTCAATGACCTCCGCATCAGTGAAAGTTTTGCCCCCTTCGAGTGCTTCCTGCAACTGTTCACGGGCTTTTTCGATCTCGTCCAGCAGTATTTCATCCGATAAACTGATTTCATTAGTTGGGATATCAAAGTAAAACCGCATCGTGTTAGCCTCCCGATTTAATGAGATTCTATATTATAGTGATTGTTTCTATTATCCGACAATTATATATCATTGTCATTATATAACATTCTGCTTGTTTCACTAAGTTTCTTTAAAATAAGATATATTCGACGCTGTTCAACATTTGTTGCGTTGCATAGTAGAAGACAAAAAAAGGACGCTAGAGTTAGCGTCCTTAATTAATTGCTACCAAGCTATTTCTGCATCCTTTCCTCCCGAGAACATATAAAACTGATCACTCTGGTAAACGGCCTCATTACTGTATGATTGAACATTCTTTCGAACATCATTTTTCGCTTGGTACCCATTTGTAAGTGTAGGCATTAGAAGAAGTGAGGCCACAACAAATGGTACGAATAACTTAATTAATTTTTGTTTCAATGATTTTTCCTCCTTATTTTTTTAAGTCAGCAAATAAAATATTTACTTGTTTCATCAGGTCAAGATCGTTACTAAAAGATCCAATAAGACAAAAAATATGTTCCAAGCACTCGTAAATTTTTTTATGTTCGCTCAATTCCACAAACATAGTAGCACTTGTAATAAAATTCTGAATTGCTTCTCTTACATCACCTGTATCACACAAATATTTTCCTTTATTCAAAAAATAATGTGCACGTCCAGAAACAATAATCGGACTTTCAGAGTGCTGAACTAAATACTCTGATTCACGTTTAATCAGTTCAGTTGCTGAATCCATATCATTTTGTAAACGATATATTTCTAACAGCGAGTTCACAGCATTTAATCTATAGGATGGAAGTTCTAAGCAATCCTTAAATTGTTGGATTGCCAAGCGAATATTCCCTTTTTTCTCATTCAATCTAGCAGTCATATAGTCTACATTTTTCTGCACGAAAGGAAAGCTGAACAAACTAAATGTTCTCAAATATTTTTCCGCCATATCATATTGCTCAAGTTCAAAATATGACGAACAAATCGCTAAAGTAGAGTATGCGCTAAAACTGCTTTCCACATCTTCTTGAATGACTGCATTTTTACATAACTCTATACATTCATTGTACAGGCCCAAATTAAACGCATGAACGCCAAGCTTGTAATATAAAGTGGCTTTCTCCTCACGAGATAGAAATTCGACATAATGGAGTACATATTGCCCGGATTGGTAAGTTGCCTCCATCTTCGAGAAATCGTCTCGCTCAATCAAATACTTATGTAAGGTCCCTCTCGCAACGAATCGTTGAATTCCATGACTTCGTGCATAGGTAATAACGATGTTCAGTAATGAGAGCTTCAGCTCATTATCGTTCGATATTTCTTGAACTATTTGAAAAAGCTTGCCTAGCAGAACTTCGCTCTCTTCATTGCGGGATGCTAATAGATAGGAAGCGATCTCAGCTGACAAGGAGTAATCCCCACTCGATGTTGAATTATGCAATAATCCGAACCAAGTGTCTGAACGATGGTCAGTCAAGGACAAAGCATCAATCACTTCGCGCAAGGGCACGTTCAGAACGGAAATAATGGGTTGTATGGTCGCGTAATCAGGCCGTTTAATGTCCCCATTCTCAATCTTGGAGATGCTGCCTCGGTTAATTCTTGTCAACTCCGCCAGCTTCGCCTGCGTCATTGACCGTTCATACCGATAACGTTGAATTAATTCTCCTAATGTCGAATAAACAGCACTGATGGAACCCACTCCATCACCTCCTTATTATGGAATTTATTGTCTTAATTCTATCATTATATATATCTCTTGTAAATCCCTCACATTCCAACAAAATGAATATTTATTCGACTCGTACTTTCTACTATTAAAGGTAAACTAGTGAACACCTTTTGTCGATAACCTCGTGCTGAATTTATCGTTCCTTAACAATTCTAATCATTATGTAAGCAGTAAGGATGTCGTTTTTTTTAGAGCAAAACCATATCTAACAAAAAAGCTGCCCGGACAATAGTGCCCAAAGCAGCTTGTATGATCCTTTTATCGAATTTCGGACGGGCTCCGTCCTGTATATTGCTTAAACTGGCGGCTGAAGAAGAATATATCCCTGTATCCTAATGCATCCGCCACTTCCGTCACATTCATTCCAGCATGATGCAGCAGATGCTCCGCTCGTTCAATTCGAGAACGAATAATATACGTCTGCACAGACATCCCGATCAGTTCCTTGAACTTCACTGAGAAATAACGCGGGGACAACTGCGCTCGCTTCGCCAAATGCTGAATACGATGATTGGCACCTGGATTTTGCCTGATGTAATTCGCAATTTCATGAATGGATTCCGCAAGCTGATGACTCGTCTTCCGCTCATCCGGCTCTTCCTTGTCTGCGCGCAGCAGATGAATCATCAACTGCTTCAGCACAAGCTGAGCTTCAATCTCTGCACCATACGTATCCCGCAAAAACAAGCGCACATATCTGGCAAGCAAATGTTCGAAGTCAACCGTTTCATGCAGTTCTCGATAGGACATGGGAATGTCCGACAATGATGCATCCACATCAAAATGAATATAAGTTAATGTCAGCGGCTTTTGCGGATTATGTGTTGCGGATGTATGATCCCCCGGACGGAATAAGAAGCAGCTGCCTTTACGAATCTCATAGACTTCGCCATTCAGCGTCAGCTCTCCCTCCCCACTCCATACATAGAACAGGTCATAGTTCGGCATTGGCTTCTCTCGCTTCTGCCATTTCCAGTTCGGTTCACATGTAATCTTCGCGCAAGCCGGCTTCAGAATGTACTGCGTCGGCGATGCTTGTAACACGGTAGTGCCCCCTTCTTTCTCTCTAACATGGTCTCTTCTCCATCATAATTAAGTCAATTTCATGTAGGATTGCTCGAAAAATTTGCACTATTTCACTATAGTACCATCACTTTTGCAAAATTTGAACCTCATTCTTTACTCATCAAATATTAGGCGTATCGTTTTTGTATGCCGCTTATAGGTAATGATAACCAATTCATCGTGACGAATGAAGAGCCATAATGCTATAATGAAGAAAGTATTTCAAGGGCGTATTCAATGCATGCATGGAATGGGCCCTCTTACAATGATGGTGGAAGGATGGACGCCATGAATCAACTGGCTCAACAATTGAACGAAACAATTCAACAGCACAATCCCAACATTTATGCCATGCTCTCCCGGCTCGCGCAGCAAATCTACTTCCCGAAGGAAGGCATACTGAGCCAATCAGCAGAAGCCAAAAGCAAGGCCAAGGCATTCAATGCCACAATTGGCATCGCTACTGAAGGCAATACCCCAATGCACCTCAGCGTCATTCAGGATACGTTGTCTGCCTATGACCCTGCTGATATCTATCCCTATGCACCGCCAGCAGGCAAGCCTGGACTGCGCAAAGCATGGAAAGAAAAAATGCTTACGGAGAACCCATCGCTTAGCAATGTAACAATCAGCAATCCGATTGTGACGAATGCATTGACGCACGGACTCAGCATCGTTGCGGATCTATTCGCGGATGAAGGCGATGTTGTGGTGCTTCCAGAGAAGAACTGGGAGAACTACGAGCTCACGTTCGGCATTCGCCGCAATGCAGAGATGGTCTACTATCCGTTATATAATGACAATTGGAAATTCAATAGTGCAGGACTTCGCGATGCCTTGCTTGCGAATAAGGACAAGGGTAAGGCAATCGTTGTCTTGAACTTCCCGAATAACCCAACTGGCTATACACCTGGAAGAGAAGAAGGCGAACAGATCGCTGCGGCCTTGCTTGAAGCAGCAGAAGCAGGCATGCGTCTCGTCGTGGTAACAGATGATGCTTACTTCGGACTCTTCTTCGAAGACTCCATGCATGAATCCTTATTTGGCAAATTGGCTTCCATTCATCCTAACATCCTGCCAATTAAGGTCGATGGAGCTACGAAGGAAGAGTATGTATGGGGATTCCGCGTAGGTTTCATCACGTACGCAGCTGAGTCCGAAGCACTGCTCGCTGCCTTGGAGCAGAAGACAATCGGAATCATTCGGGCTACCATATCCAGTGGCCCTCATCCTTCGCAGACGTTCGTGCTTCATGCGCTGAACTCTCCAGAGTACGGAGCGCAGAAGCAAGCCAAGTTCAATCTGATGAAGGCGCGTGCGAACAAAGTGAAGGAGCTGCTTGACAGCGGCAAGTACGGAGATGTGCTAAGCTACTATCCATTCAACTCCGGATATTTCATGTGCTTGAAGCTTCAAAATGTACATGCCGAAACCTTGCGCACACACTTGCTCGAGCAGTATGGTGTCGGCACAATTGCTCTTGGCGATACCGATCTGCGTGTTGCGTTCTCCTGTATTGAGGAGAACCAATTAGAGCAATTATTTGATACAATCTATCAAGGGATTCTTGATCTGACGAAATAGCACCCTGTGCTTGTTCGTGCAATTCAGCAGCCCTATTATCGTGCAACGAACAATTGTCGCCTAAAGGAGTAGAACACTGCTCCTTAGGCGGCTCTTTTTATTTTAGATTCGTTCTCTGTGCTATCTTGAATCTTTCCTCCAACATTATGCAGCTATACGATATTCCCCTCCCCTAACACAAGTTTGTATGTTACAATTTCCCAATATTAATAATTCTTATAGAAAAGGGGGATATCCTTGCGTTTTATTGAATCACCGCCATTCGCGACTGCAGGCATGACCACGGCTGAACTGCTCTTCTGCGGGAGAGCTGATATTCAGGACGATGCTACATTATCTGAACGCTGGCTGCTCATTTCCCAAGATGAAATCTTCATATGCACCTCTTCCGGAAAATTAGAAAAACGCATTCTTGTAAGCGTTGTCAACAGGTGCCGAACGAATGATGCGATAGGCAGCTCACAGCTCATCGCAGATACTGAGCACGGTTCGATCGTACTCGTTCGATACACATCGATGGAAAATGTGAAGTTCACGTTCGCTTGCCGACTGATCCAAGCAATCATTCAGGGAGATGAGCTGCCGCTTCCATCCGTGGATGACATGCCGCGGAGGTGCTCCAAATGTGGGGCACGACTCGTTAACCAGAACGAAAGCTGCCTACGCTGCACCGATAAGGGCAAGGCATTCAGGAGAGTGCTGGACTATGCGAAGCCTTTTAAGAAATGGATGTTGGTTGCCTCATTGCTCGTCATCGCCACAACGTTAATTGAACTTATCCCTCCTTACCTCACGAAAGTTATCGTCGATGATGTCCTGCAGACGACACATCCCGCCGCATCCCTGCTCGCACTCGTACTGATGCTTGGTCTTGTTCAGCTCACACTTTCTGTCATGACGACCGTTCGCGGCTATATCAGCGTACATACAGGCAGTAAGCTTATGCATAATATCCGTGAGGATGTATATGGCTCTCTGATGAAGCTGTCGCTTGGATTTTTTGATCGCCGCCAAACTTCGCAGTTCATTGGGCGAGTCAACCATGACGCCGACGTACTCAGTCAATTTTTGAACGATGGCGTCGTATGGGTTACCAGCCAGATTCTGCTCATCATCTCCATTTTCACCATGATGGCTTCACTCAATTGGCAGCTTACTTTGCTTGCACTCGTCCCAGCTCCCATCGTCATCTTCTTCTCTTTTGTCATCTGGCCATTCATTCATCAGCGCTGGTACATGCACTGGAGAGCGCTTAATCGCATCAACACAATTGTAGGCGATACACTCCAAGGCATTCGCGTCGTAAAAGCATTCGGACAAGAGAGCACAGAAAGAAGTCGTTACCATGAGGCGAATGATGTGTTAATGAAGCAGTCCATTCGTGTAGACGGACTTTGGGCAGGTGTGTTCCCTTTGTTCTCCCTTGTGACACAATCTGGTTTGCTGCTCGTCTGGTTCGTTGGAGGTCAATCCGTACTTGGTCAACATATGACACTTGGAACGCTTATGGCGTTCATTGGTTACTTAGGTATGTTCTTTGGCCCACTGAAATGGTTCAATCAAGCCGTAAACTGGACTAGCCGGGCGTTTGCTGCCGCAGGCCGCATATTTGAAATTATCGATATGAAGCCCGAGGTACCTGACCGAGATCAAGCTATGCCACTCCCCTCTGTTCGCGGAGCTGTACAATTCGAGAATATTAGCTATGGTTACGAGAAGCATCGTCCCGTATTGAAGGAGCTTACGCTTGCTGTACAGCCTGGAGAAATGATCGGTATCGTTGGTCATTCAGGAGCGGGGAAGTCCACGCTCATTCATCTGCTCTGCCGTTTCTATGATCCTGACAGTGGCCTCATTCGCATCGATGGGATCGATATTAGAGACATGAAGCAGGAGAGCTTGCGTCAGCATATCGGAGTCGTTCTTCAGGAAACCTTTCTATTCGATGGTTCTGTTGCCCAGAACATTGCTTATGCGAAGCCTGACGCATCTCCAGAGGAGATTATGCGTGCCGCCAAGATAGCGAATGCACATGACTTCATCATCCGAATGCCCGATGGTTATGATACTCGGGTCGGCGAACGCGGAGCACGATTATCCGGCGGTGAGAAGCAGCGGATTGCCATTGCACGCGCAATTCTCCATGATCCGGCAATCCTGATTCTCGACGAAGCTACCGCTTCTGTCGATACCGCCACAGAGCGCCAGATTCAAGAAGCGATGATGAGACTCATTCGTGGACGCACGACCTTTGCTATTGCTCATAGGCTGTCTACGCTCCGCCATGCCACTCGTATTATTGTCCTGGATCAAGGCAGGCTCGTGGAAGTCGGCTCCCACGATCAGCTTCTCTCGCAGAATGGAGAATACGCGAAGCTTGTGCAGGCTCAACAGGAAATGTCTGAAATGAAAGGGGAGTATCTCTTTGCCTGATGTACATGTCCAAGAACCGCTCCATCTAGCCGAGCAAGAAGAACACATTCGCAACCAGTCAGCGAACAACACTAACGATCATGAGCAGCCCGCCACTTCCATAAGTGCATTTGCGGAAGATATCCGCTATTTTCCTTCCGCCGTATCCTTTCGCCACAGTGAAGGAGGCCTGCTGGAGCTTAGGGATGGAGATACGGTAACAACGGAAGTATCAATCTATCGGGCATTTCCATTCTCTCACGCCTTATGCTACTTATCTGTACGAGATCGTGATGGCAAGGAAATTGGCATTGTACGCGACTTGCAGCAGCTGGATTCCAGCAGTCAAGACGCTATTCAGCTCGAGCTGAGGCGTCGGTATTTCATTCCTAGAGTGGAGAGTATTGTGAGCATACATGAGAAGAACAATGTGTGGAAATGGGAGGTTAACACTGATCGGGGAACAATGAGGCTCGAGCTGGAAACTTTGCATGAGCACGTCCAGCCTTCACCAGAAGGGGGAATGATTCTGCTCGACAGCTTCGGACGACGCTGTATCGTGCCTCCGATCTCTGAACTAGACACAGGAAGCAAGCGATGTCTGAACCAGTTGTTCTAAATTCAAATAAAGCCAGTGCCGGCAGCTTCCACACCGTCACTGGCCTTTCCACCGTTCGAGCTATATTATGAACGATCATCTAGAAATGATCGTTTTCATTCGTCTGCTCCCCTCCCCGACTCATCCAAACGAAATCAACTTCTTCCCAGTTCATATCGATTTCCGGTAAGACGAACTGCCCGCCCAATCCACCAAGTCTGCCAGATTGTGACGTATTCTCCCGGGCGCTAACATCATACTCTATCCGGATCCCGACAATCGGGTAACTACGTGTGGCGTGAACACCAAGAATTTGCTCGGCAGCCAGACGGACGCAGCCGACATGCTGCTTCCAGCTCCCCGCCTCATACGGCAGCAGCACTGTTAATTGAATATCATACCCTTTATTTGCTAAGCGCTGCTCAGCTCGGAACAAGGCTTCTGCCTGCATATCGATCCATTCTCCAACTGCGTTCGACAGCATGCAATTATCCCCATTCCCAGAATGAAGCCACTGCTTCCATTGCTTAAGCTTCAACCACTGCTGATGCAGACGATGCCGTTCCACTGATAGATCGGAATCGGCCGCAAAGCGCTGAACCACTCCCATTCGCAACTCCAGATCAGCTATACTCGGCAGCAGCTGCATAATTGGGGCATCGAGCAAACGCACATATCCATGTATAGCAGCATGTCGATGAAGGACAGCCAACATATGTTCATATTCGGCCGTCATCAGCGGAAGCAGCTTCTGAAGCGCTGCATCACGTTCTCCCTTCGTTCCAGCAAGCAGCATTTCACGAATGAGACGAACACGTTCCGACTTCATTAACAAGCTATGACTTGGCGCCAGCAGCAACTTGTGATACCCTGCTTCTGCAGCAGCCTGCACTTCTGCAGAACTGCCGCACTGCGCAACATGCAGGCCATTTGATTGAGGCGAATAAGGGACGAAGCTCTTGTATTCCGTCTCCCGCCACAATGTGCCCACATGATGAATGTGCTGCTGATGCAATTCGATAATCCGTATGCCAGCCGTACTGTTGGAATTGCTATGACGCTGGACAGCCGTCTTATTCCACTGCTCCGCCTGATTCGAACTAAGCTTCAATGTACAGTACCTCTCTCTCCATCACTGCTGTTTGCTCTCTACAGTCGCACATATTGCACTCCACATAGTACACCATGACTTTTTCCGTATCTTGCTCGGCAATTATCCGATCGCACCTCTTGCATATGATTGCCCCAAGTAATAGCTGACGACGTCCTTGCTCCATCGGACATTCACCTCTCCCTTCATCTGCATGACGGGCATCCCCTGCCGAATTCAATTGGCTGCATATTTGATGATGATAGCGGATTCATCCATCCCATTACCATAACTATGACGTCACAATGTATCGTATTCTTGTCGCTGCTTGTACGACTAGACACGAAATAAAGAATTAGTGCATATTCATGAACTGCTTGTAAAACATACTGACAGAAAAAAGACAAGGAAGCAGATAAAGCATCTCTCCCTTGTCCCGTATAGACAATCGCAGTTATTTAATTGGTTCATACGCTTCGAGATGTTATTCTAGGAACCCTTATGTTGTAATCTTTATGCTTACAATTCGATTAATCTTCATCATCCTTGCGCGGCTTCGAACGTTTCCATCTAGTCAACAAGACGATTGCCACACCTGATCCGATCATGGCTAGCTTGAATGAGACCGATAATGGCCCGACTGCAATTGGCAGCAGCAGCGCGAAGGCTGCTAACGCATGCGCAACGGTACTAGCATATAATGCCGCTTCATGACGTGCATGCACGGGAAGTGGATAAACTTCCTGCCACACATCATGTCGATGGAAGGCAAACACGGCCCCCATCTGTGTGCCTGCAACGAATACAACTGCTGCATACAGCAGGAGACTCCACTCTGTAGCATTTGTCCAATATAAAAGCACAGCGCCAATGATGACCAGCCTCAATAAGATGCCCAGCAGCTCACTTCGCACCAACGTCTTCATCAACAAATAACGATAGGCAAATGGCTTCCGCAATGCAAATCGATTGCCTATAAAATTGAGCCACGGTCTCGCATATCGACGTTCGTCTGTAGCTGGCAGATCCACGAATCCACTCAAAAACAAATAAACTCGTCCCTCATGTGCCCTCTCCGCTTCGAAATGCGCCTCCCATGGAAAACGCAGCGTTCTCCCTGTAACCAACCAGCCTATGTACACCAACCCACTCACACCGATGACAAGAAGCGCAGCAGGCATATTGAGCCACAGCCAACAAGCCGTTGCTCCCCAAGTCCATAGATAACGCACGTACCGGGCAGCAATTCGCCGACGATTGTCACTATAGTGGCGCTCCTTCCAAGCGCCAAATGCAGCAACCGCCTTGAGCATCAACAATAGGATCAAAGTAAAGATGAAGTTCTTCGGATTATCCTCTGCACGGCTGTATAACGGCCACAAAACACACCACACAGCAATAAGGAGTACTGTTCGCGGCCATAGGCTATAGCGTACGCTTCTCTTCATATAGCCAGACATTCGATGCTCTATGCGCAGTAGAAAGGCAAGATCGGCCGGCCGCAGCAGCGTGCGATAGGTCGTATAGGTAACTGCGGGCGCTACCAGCAGCAGGGCAACCTCCTTAATCGGAAAAGAAGGCGGAATGTGCTCGATGAAGGAAGCATATAACGCCGTCCCTGCCACGAGCACGAATAGCATGAGTGCCCCGAGTCCGCTCTGTAGGACGTAGCGCATATAAGGCATGACCTTGCCCCAGAATTCACGCTTGCGGCTTGCCCATAGCTCCTCAGGATGAAGAAGCACCTCTGTCAGACTATTGACGGTGGATGCCTCCTTCGTTCGGGTCTGTGTCATCGCTGTACACCATCCACAGAACCAGTGATACGCTCATCGCTCACCCACGCATAGAACAGCTCCTCCAGCCGCTCTTCTGCCCGCTTGCCAGACTTGGCCTCGTATTGATCATGCATATCATGCACCGTGCCCGCTCCGAGAACTTTACCATGATGCAGAAGCACGAACGAATCACAGTAATGCTCAATCGTCGACAAAATGTGAGAGCTCACCAGCAATGATGCACCCTCTGCCTGCACCTGCTTCATATATTGGAGCAGTGATCGAATACCGAGCGGATCAAGTCCAAGGAAAGGCTCATCTATAATATATAAAGGCGGCCGAACAGCAAACGCGCACATGAGCATCGTCTTCTGCCGCATCCCCTTCGATAAATGCTGTGCAGCTTTATCCAGATGTACGGTCATATGGAACATTTCAGCAAGCTCCCGTACCCTCTTCTCAAATACCTCTTGTTCAACGCCATATGCGGTAGCCGTCCATACCAGATGCTCGCGCACTGTCAGTGCATCATACAGAATCGGCGACTCCGGAACATACGCAATAGCAGCACGATACGCTTCCGCATCCTCCGCCAGCGTCTTTCCATGTATGGCAACGCTTCCTGCTTGCGGCTCAAGCAGTCCTAATATATGCTTCATCGTCGTACTCTTCCCTGCGCCGTTCAATCCAATGAGGCCAACCATTTCGCCTGCATTCACTTGCAAGGAGATATCATGCAGCACAGGTCTGCCTGTACTGTAACCGCCAGTTAGTCTATCAATCTTCAATAAAGGCTTCATGCCTCTTCACCTCACTGTTCTCATTATATCGAACAACCTGACAGGAAGCGAATGGATATCCTCTAATCACGGCCTTACATTTCTGTAACAATAAGAGCGTTTTGTATGAACAATAAAAAGCCGTCTTTTTCTCAGACGGCTTTTTCACACAAGAACCCTATTAATTTCATCAACCCGACTTTCCATCATTAGTAGAACTTGATTCTTTGCCCTTCTCTTTAGCCTTGCGCGCTTTTTCGTCTTCATGCGCTTTCGTTAACGCTGCCTGCCCCTTGGCTTCCAGTTCTGCAACAGCCTCATCCACGGATTTCTTTTTCTCAATTACGGCTTCGAGGGCTTGCTGAACCATACCATCATAGGTGCTATAAAAAGCGCTAGGAACATGTTTGTTCCACCATCCATAGGCCGAGGAGGATTTTGGCTTCAGCATATAGAGCGGATCCGAGCTCTTGCCCGCAATATCCTGCTTATACTTCATTCGTGTCGGCAAGCTTCCCATCATGGAACGCGAGGCTGCCTTGGCCATTTCATTGCCGTTGACAAACTTGACGAACTCCCACGCTGCGCGCTTATTCGCTGAGTCGGCAGACACTGTATAAATTTCAGATAAATTCACATAAGTAGATTCGTCTGGAGACGAAGGGTCGATCGGACCTGTGACGAAGTTCCAGGCAAACTTCTTCGCCTTCTTGTCGTAAGTCGAACGATTATCAATCTCTTGCGCGAGCCAAGTACCACTCATCATCATTGCTGCCTTCCCTTGAACGAACAAGTTATTATTCATAAATTGCACTTCTTCGCCCTTCGGCGGCATATATACAGCCTTGCTTCGCAACGCATCCGTTACCAATGTAAAGGCCTGTTTCCAGCCATCAGCGTTAATCAGCAGCTTTTCACCCTTCGCATCAAATTGCTTCAAAGATGACGAGCTGACAATATCTTGAAACAGATTGCTCATGTTCCCATACTCCTGATAATACCCATAGACCTGATCCTCACCGGAACCAATACCGCTGAATCGTCCGGCCAGATCCAAGACGTCCTTCCAGCTCATCTTGTTGTTCGGCAATTCAATATGATGCTCCTTGAATAAGTCTTCATTGTAATACAAGACTCGCGTATAAAAGGAAGGAGCGAGGCCATACAACTTGCCGCCCCCTTTGCTTTTAATACGCTCGATAAGGCCTGGCATAAAATCTTCTAAATCGAACTTTTCTTGTGCAATGATATCATCTAGACCGTACAGCTTCCCCTCTTCGGCGAAGGTCTCAAAAATATCCTCGCTCAGAAGCATAACGTCTGGCTTATGTTTCTCTATCATTTTCTTCAGTGCTTCTTGATAGTCGTCGCTCGAATTGAGCTCCTCCATACCAACGACTTCAAATTCGATATCCGGGAATTTAATATTGAAGTAGTTCCCATACTGCCTATAGAATGCTTCCTCATTATAATAAAGAACTTTAATCTTTCCCTTTCCTTCCTCAAGCGGCTCTAACACCGGCTTGTCCCCAAGACAACCGCTTACGAGCAACATGGCTGCAAGCAGTAAAGCACTCAACTTCCAGAAATTCCATCTCACCAACACATGACCTCCCACCCTCTATTTTCCAACAGGTATAGTATAACAGCATCCCTTCAAACGATCAGTACCTATTCTCGCCACAAGAAGGCATGCAGAATAGGTACTGTAACGTCATATATATCATTCGGGCAGGTTAGCCACCTGATTTAGTAGATCCTGTGGATTCTGTAGAGCCTGTAGACTCTGTTTTCGTCGAAGACGAATCTCCTTTTTTCTCTTTCGCTAGACGCGCCTTCTCTGCCTCTTTCGCCTTTATCAATTCGGCTTGCCCCTTTGTTTCCAATTCAGCTACCGCTTCGTCTAACGACTTCTTGTTATCGACGATATCCTGCAACGCTTTCCGCAGCAATTGGTTATAAGGCTCGTAAAATTCCATAGGAATATTTTTGTTGTAGCGCTCAGCGGTAGACTTCGGTTTCAGCAAGTAGAACGGTTCCGTGCTTCTGCCGTCGATTTCTTTGAAAAATTGATTGCGGGTCGGAATTTGTCCACTCAGCGCTCGGGAAGAAGCCTTCGCCATTTCTGTGCCATTGACGAACTTAACGAATTCCCACGCCGCTCGCTTATTTGGAGAATCTGCGGCTATCGCGTATATTTCAGATAAAAACACATTGCCAGACTCATCAGGTGTTGCCGGATCTACCGGTGCCGTGACGATATCCCAATCGATTTGCTTCGCTTCCTTGTCATAACGATGTCGATCCTTAATTTGACGCGCAAACCATGTGCTCTCAATCATCATTGCCGCCTTGCCTCTCATGAACATATCATTACCGAACCGCATCATTTGTCCATTCTCACCATTATCACGTGGTGGAACATAGACAGCCTTCGACCGTATCGCATCGGTAGCAAGGGTGATGGCCTTCTTCCAACCGTCCGAATTAATAAGCAGCTTCTCGCCCTTCTGGTCTACCAATTTCAAGCCAGAGGTAGAGACAATGTTGTCCATCACACGCTCTACATCTCCATAGTCTTGGTACAGTCCAAAGATCTGATTGTCTCCTGAACCGATACCCGTAAAGCGCTTCGATAGATCGATAACCTCCTGCCAACTCATCTTATTGCGTGGAGGCTCGATATTGTGCTCCTTGAACAAAGCGCGATTAAAATACATTACATTCGTATAGAAAGATGGAGCAAGGCCATACAACGTACCGTTCCCTTTCGCCCGAATCATATCAATAAGGCCTGGCATATAGCCTTCCAAATCAAATTTCTCCTGTGCAATGATTTCCTCTATGTTGTACAACTTCCCGTCCTTCGCATAGGTTTCATACATGGTGTCATTCAAGAACAAGACGTCAGGCTTATGCTTATCAAGAAACTTTTTCATTTCTGCTTCATAATCAAACGGCTCATTATCCTTCCGGTTCGCGTACATATCTTCTGAGTTTACAACCTCGAATTCAATATCCGGAAATTTCACATTAAAATAGTTGCCATACTGTTGATAGAATGATTCCTCGTTATAGTAGAGAACCTTAATTTTGCCTTTCCCCTCATCAAGCTGCTCCAATACGGGCTTCTCCCCGAGACACCCGCTCAACATAGAAGTAATCGTTAGTAGAAATATGACGAGCCTCCATTTCGTCTTCACACACAACTCTCCTTCCTATTTTTCCAAATATCAACAATAAGTATATAGATCATTTTTCCATCATTCAACAATAGAATTGATTTTATGTGAAAGAAATCAATTTCCCCTGCTACTTCTATCCGATCTCATAATGAATAAAAAATCCGCCATAGAAGGATCTATGACGGATCTGTGATGCATCTTGATTCAGATTCTATTATTTTTTATCTTTTGATTTGGCCTTTTGCTCTTCATACGCCTTATTAAGCATTTGCTGCCCCTTCGTTTCCAGTTCAGTCACGGCTTCATCCACCGTTTTCTTATTATCGACGATCGCCTTTAACGACTCCTCTACCAATGGCATGAATTCTTGATGGAATTTGTCTGGAATTTTACTGTTCCCCCAGAATCCTGATGAGGTGATGCCCAATTTAGGTTTCAGCAGGTAGAATGGCTCGGTGCTGCGACCTTCGATTTCTTTGAAATAATCCTTGCGTGTAGGGATACGGCCATTATTGGAGCGCGCTGCAGCCTTTGCCATTTCAGGTCCATTCACAAACTTGACGAATTCCCATGCTGCACGCTTATTTGGGGAATCCGCAGCAACCGCATAAATTTCCGACAAATTCACGTTGCTCGACTCATCTGGACTCGATGGATCGATTGGCGCCGTTACAATGTCCCAATTGATCGGTTTTAACTTCTTATCATAAAGAGGTCGATTTCTAAGTTGCTGAGCAAACCAAGTCCCCTCCGTTACCATAGCCGCCTTGCCTTGGTAGAACAGCTCATCCATTCCGCCGTTTCGCTGCTCGGAGGATGGAATGCCGATTGATTTATCCCGAATGGCGTCTGTTGCCATCTTAATGGCCTTCTTCCATCCATCTGAATTAATCAGCAGCTTCTCGCCTTTCGTATCGAATAAGTTTAATGCAGCAGATGAGACAATTTGGCTTACGATTGACTGCGCATCTCCATAAGATTGATAGAATCCATAGATCTGATTGTCCCCCGAACCGATACCTGTGAATCGTTTCGATAAATCGATAACTTCCTGCCAGCTCATCTTGTTGCGCGGCGGTTCAATATTATGCTCCTTAAATAAATCACGATTATAATACATTACATTCGTGTAGAAGGACGGTGCCAGTCCGTATAGAGTGCCGTTCCCTTTGGAGCGGATCATATCGATCAGACCTGGCATATAGCCTTCCAGATCAAATTTCTCTTGGCCAATAATCTGCTCGATACCATACAGCTTGCCGCTTTGCGCATATTTTTCAAACAATTTATCATTTAACAACAGCACATCAGGCTTATTTTTCTCTATAAACTTTTCCATCTCTCCATCATAATCAAATGGGTCGCCATCCTGACGATTGGCATACAGATCTTGATAGCTAACGACTTCAAATTCGATATCCGGATATTTAATATTAAAATAATTGCCGTAGTCATTATAGAAAGATTCTTCGTTATAACTAACGACCTTAATCTTGCCTTTCCCTTCTTCCAGCTGCTCCAGCACCGGTTTTTCCCCGAGACAGCCGCTCATTAAGGCGACTACCGTAAGCAGCAGCACCCCTATTTTCCACTTCGATGCCAATTCATTCTCCCCTTCCTATTTTTCGCACAAAGAGTCATAATATATGCTCATTTGTACATACCCCTATTTACTTAGACGACTTTACCAACCATTTGGTTTCCTAGATTCAAGATTTTAGACATATTTTTCTCGCTCCCTGCCTAATAAATGGAGGTATAAACAGAATAATAAAGGGTATACGGTGGCAGTTTCTATTTTTGATCATTTGATTTGGCCTTTTGCTCTTCATGCGCTTTATTTAATAATTGTTGGCCTTTCGCTTCCAGTTCAGCCACGGCCTCATCCACCGTTTTCTTATTATCGACTACCGCCTTTAGCGACTCATCAACCAATGGCATGAAGCCCTCATTGAATTTCTCTGGAGCTTTAGTATCCCAAAATCCTGAAGAGTATGTACCCAATTTAGGCTTCAACAGGTAGAATGACTCGGTGCTGCGGCCATCAATCTCCTTAAAATAGTCCTTGCGTGTTGGGATAGTGCCATTCATTGAACGTGCAGAAGCCTTCGCCATTTCAGGTCCATTCACGAACTTGACGAATTCCCAAGCCGTACGCTTATTCGGGGAATCAGCAGCAACCCCATAAATTTCAGATAAGCTCACGTTGCTCGATTCATCAGGACTCGAAGGATCGATTGGCGCTGTTACGATGTCCCAATTGATTTCTTTTAGCTTCTTATCATAACGAGGGCGATCCCTGAGTTGCTGTGCAAACCAAGTCCCCTGCTTTACCATTGCTGCCTTGCCTTGGAAGAACGGCTCATCCATCCCACCGTTTCTCTGCTCGGAAGATGGATTACCAATCGATTTGTCTCGCACAGCATCCGTTGCCATCTTAATTGCCTTCTTCCATCCATCCGAATTAATAAGCAGCTTCTCGCTCTTCGTATCGAACAGGTTCAATCCAGCGGATGAAACGATTTGACCCACGACAGACCGTAAACCTCCATGGGATTGATAAAATCCATAGACTTGGTTGTCTCCCGAACCGATCGAAGTAAATCGCTTGGACAAGTCGATAACTTCCTGCCAGCTCATCTTGTTGCGAGGTGGCTCAATATTATGCTCCTTAAATAAATCTCGATTATAGTACAGCACGTTCGTATAGAAGGACGGTGCCAATCCATATAGAGTACCATTCCCCTTGGAGCGAATCAGATCGATCAGGCCAGGCATATAGCCTTCCAGATCGAATTTTTCCTGGCTAATAATTTGATCAAGGCCGTACAGTTTGCCATTTTGCGCGTACTTTTCGAACTGTGTATCGCTTAAAAGAAGCACATCAGGCTTGTTTTTTTCTATAAACTTGTCCATCTCTTCTTCATAATCAAATGGTTCACCATCCTGATTATTGGCATCCAGTTCTTGATAGCTAACGACTTCAAATTCGATATCTGGATATTTAATATTGAAATAATTGCCGTACTCATTATAAAAAGATTCCTCGTTATAACTAACGACCTTAATCTTGCCTTTCCCCTCTTCCAACTGATCCAGCACCGGCTTTTCCCCGAAGCAGCCACTCATTAAGGCTACTACCGTAAGCAACAGCACCCCTATTTTCCACTTTGATGCCACTTTCTGCTCCCCTTCCTCTCTCTCCGCACACATCATATTCATATATGTACATATATAGGTATCTACTTAATTAGACGATGAAGCCTAGGGTATGGTTTCCTAGATTCGATAATATATCCATAATTCCCCCTAAACTCTGCCTAGTAGATGAAAGAAACCACCTGTAACACGGAAGTGAAAACTCACTTATCAATTGTCAAACAAAAAACCGCCGCAGATTCAACATCTGCGGCGGTCCTGTAGTAACCCTCAAGTCAATTCAATTATTGGCGCTTCTTCTCTTTCAACCATTTTGGTGCGCCTTTATCCTTGTCCTTGCCAGAACGCTTGTCCTTTGACGCCGGGCGATACCCAGCCGACGACTTGCTCAACGGCTGATTCGCAGCTGGCTTCGTCTTCGGACGACGTGATGCATCATTCGACTCGAAGATGCGACCGTTGTAGAAGTCGCGCTCATGGATAACGATTCCGAGCTCACGTTCGAATTTGCGCATAATGAACTGCTCACGAGGAGAGATCAGGTTGACGGACACACCTTGACGTCCCATGCGACCTGTTCGCCCTGCACGATGAACATAATGTTCCGCATTCAATGCAGGCTGAGCACTGAAGATATACGGCAGATCCGGTATATCTAATCCACGTGCAGCTACATCAGTAGCTAACAGCAACTGGAACTGTCCCTCACGGAAGCGTCGAAGGACATTCACCCGCTCCTGCTTCGGCGCATCTCCGTATAACGAAGCAACTGACAAGTTCGCATAGCCCAGCTTCTGCTCCCATTCGGCAATCTCAGATGAGTCATTGATGAATACGATTGCCTGCTTCGGATTCCAATGACGAACGAGACGGCGCAGCATATCAATCTTATCGCGCTCCTCGCATACAAATACAAGATGCTCAATCGTATCCGCTATCCGCTTCTCCGGCTCAATGCCAATGTTAACGGGCTCTTGCATCCAACGTGCCGCAAGAGCCTTCACCTCAGCAGGTAGGGTAGCGGAGAAGAACAGAAGCTGACGATCACGCAGCGCGCTGCGCATAATTGAATCGGTATCGCTCGCACCGCCCTTCTGCAGCACATGATCGACCTCGTCCACGACGATGGTGCGCACCTCGTGCATCTTCAGCTTGCGCATCTCAATCAATTCATGAATCCGGCCCGGAGTACCAATGACAAGCTGCGGGTGAAGCTTCAGCTTCTCTACCTGGCGCTTCAATGCCGCACCGCCTATCAGCGACGCAATTTGAATGTCGCTGCCCTCACTGTAATATTCCGCTTCCCGAACAATTTGCATCGCAAGTTCTTGGGTAGGCGCAATAATCACGGCCTGTGTTGATCGCGCATCTTGCTGAATCCGGGTTAGCACAGGAAGCAAGTACGCAATCGTCTTGCCCGTACCCGTCTGTGATTGTGCAAGGACGTCGCGTCCTTCCAATGCAGCAGGAATTGCCGCAGCCTGTACGGGTGATGGCTCCGTAATATGTCTGGCCTCCAGCCGAAGCTTCAGCTCTTCTCGTATTGCAAATGTGTCAAATGTTGTACTCAACTTGTATCGTTCCTCTCTATGGAAGGCGATGATTCATGATAATGAACATACCTTCCCATTGTTCGCTGTATCCATTATATCGAAAAGAAGTCTTCACTCCAACTTTCCAAATGATTGCTCGTTATGATAGCCTAAACATGCACATCTAAAAAAGTAAGGAGGTATCTGCAAATGACCGACAACCTATCCGCTTCATTCGATGCGCTTCTCGAGAAATATGCCGATTTGCTTACCGGACACACTGACCCTGCAACGGTAGAAAAAGTGAAAATGTGGGCGCTCTATAATCATATGCACAAAACAATGCCCAACTTAACCCGTCATTGGAACAATGCCAATCCAGAGGGCAAGGCAGCCGTTCGTGCGCTGTTCGAGGAAATTAAGCAAATGAATGAGGCTCACCGTGCCAATGAAGGCGACGAGCAGTAAGACGAGTAGTATTTGAAGCACGCCAATCGTGCTCAGCACACAAAAAGTCCGCCTTCTCCTGATCCCAATTCGAACAGGAGTGGGCGGACTTCGCCATGCCAACCATCGGAATCGCCAATGGTTGCCTATCCTAACAACATCCACATGTTTATTTCTTATTCAACATTTTAGCCGCAATCCGGTTCGATATTCTCGGAAACAACCCATACAGCCGCCCTCCGAGCGCACCAATCCACGGGAGATCCACTTCCTGCTTGCGGGTCTCCATCACCCGAACAATATGCCGCGCAACCTTTTCTGGCTCCATCATGAACCAACGAATATTATTTACATATTGTCCGCTTGGATCCGCCTGCTCGAAGAATGGTGTGTTCACAGGTCCTGGATTCACTGCGGATACAGCAACACCTGTCCCTGCCAGCTCCATGCGCAGTGCATTCGTGAACCCCAGCACCGCGTGCTTCGTTGCCGTGTAGCCTGCAGACTTCGGAGACCCAACCTTGCCTGCCATAGAAGCTACATTGATGATATGTCCTTCTCCCCGGGCCAGCATATGAGGCAGAACCGCCTTCGTGCAGCGCACCGTTCCCATGTAATTCACATCCATCATCGCAGCGAACTGCGAGGATGGCATATCTACAGTCCGTTCAAACAAGCCGAAACCTGCATTATTCACCAAGATATCGATACGCCCATACTTCTCCATCACAGTGGAAATTCCGCGCGTTACATCCTCATCCTTCGTTACATCCATCGTATAGACGGCAGGTGAAGGCGTCATCGAGACAGCCGCGACTTCCAACTTCTCTAGGGAGCGCGCCGTTAAGATCGGAACGGCTCCCTTCGCAGCAGCTGCTTGAGCAGTCCAAGCCCCAATTCCACTCGATGCTCCAGTGATAAGCACAATCTTGTCCTTCAGTTCCATTGATTTACTCCTTTACCCGCCAATCCGCACCATGTCTAACGCTTATATACAAAGCAGGTGCAGTTGGTCAGAACTGCGTCGCCGCATTAGGATACAACGTCGACTTTATCACTTTAGCCGATATGCATCAGTACATCAAATCGACCGATTCCATCCAATAATAACGGCACAGCCAAGACCTCTTGAATAGGACCAGCATGATCAGCCGATATGAGCAGCTGGGGAGGTGTTATATCAACGCTGATTCCCTGATTGTACATCAGTGACGTTGCGTTGCCACTAATCATGTTGCCTAGCTCTGAAATGGCGCTCTCACCGATAGCATCAAGGGATGCAAGAGGAGCTCCCCCCATCATAGCCGATGCCATTTTCAACGCCACATCTTCGTTCAAGCCAAATGCTACCTGTCCGGACAACTGCCCCGTCAGACCGACCTGGATGCGAAAATCATGCGTACCGCTCCAACTTACCATTTGAAGCTCTCCCCGACTGGGACGGACTTGCACAATTTGTTCAATAACTGTGCTTGCCGATTGCAAAAAAGGTTGAATCCATTCGGCTCTCATCTCAGCTATCTTTTCCCCTTTCCGACATTAATGGAGTATATTCGACACATTCCGAACGTCCTATACTTCCACTTTTCTATGCCTATTATACTGAAAACAGGTCATCCAAGCACTATATGTTTTATCATTTTCACAAGAAAAACATATCCGAATTAAGTTTTTGAGTATAAAGAACTACTTCCTTGGGTTCAATTCGACATTTTTCTTCCTTTCTTCTTCTTTGCAGTTCTTGCTGTAAGAAACAACTCTTTCCCATTAGTAGGCAGCCTGCCTTCTTTTCGGATTTTTTGTTCCTTAATCAATGGATAATATGATCTTTCCACGCGCTTTATTATTGGTGATTTGTTCATGAGCTTTTTTAGCATCCTCAAGCGCTAATATATCTCCGGTCTCCGGATGTAAAATACCGGATTGCAGGAAAGCCTTAATAGCATGCAAACTCTCCTCATACTCATCGGGTAGCGCATTCCAAAGAGCTAGCCCTAAAATATCTGCTTCTTTCATCATCGCCGCTCTCGGATTGATCTCAATACTGCCCCGGTTACCAACTACGACGATGCGGCCATAAGGTGCGATTATTTTTAGATCAGTCTCCAAATTCACATTCGCCAAAAATTCGATGATTACGTCGGGTCCTCTCTCGTGTGTCAAAGACATAATTTTATCTATAGAAGCTTCCGTGATGTGATCGAGTACATGTAAGGCCCCTGAAGCTTTCACCAAAGATTTCCCCTCTTCTGAACTTGCCGTTCCTATCACCGTTGCTCCCAAGCCTTTAGCCATTTGTACTGCCAACAAACCAACGCCTCCGCTTGCCCCGTGTATCAAGACGGTCTCACCCGGCTTAATTTTCGCCCTGTGAAACAGAGCTCGATAAGCAGTAAGTGCTGGAATACCAAGAGACGCACCTTGCTCGTATGAGATTGAATCCGGTAAGCGGCGAACAGCATTTGCATCGCAAACTACCTTTTGCGCATACGTACCCGTATTCCGCTTAGCCAACAGGGCAGTTACGAAAACGCGATCTCCCACTTGGAGATGCGTTACTCCCTCACCTATTTCATCTACTACTCCAGCTCCATCAAACCCAGGCGTATATGGCAGCTCTGGAATACAGAAAGAGTATGTCCCTGTACGAATGTAGGTTTCATTTGGGTTCACACCAGCAGCAAACAATCTCACACGAACTTCATTAGAGGCGGGAATTGGCTCGTCCACTTCCGCGCACTGCAAGACCTCAGGCCCACCAAACTTATCGATTTGAATCACTTTCAACTGTATTCCTCCCATTCATATGAAGATATGTCCAGTTAAGCTGTCATTATTATGCTGATTCGTATACATAAAAGTATCTACTATTTCCATATGAGTTTCCAGATTCGCATCAAATTTCTCAGGAATTATCGACAAATGAACATAAATGCATACCGGTTCCATTGACCGGAACAGACATTGAAAACATTTCCACTGTCGCTTGCAACAACTCTGGTCAATAGCTTGCGTAACAAGTGTTGGGACAGATTGCTGTAACCTTACCATGAATCCGAAAAATTACAAAATTGAATAAAATATGTAATAGATCTGTAACGAGTACATATGTGCTTTTTCGATATAGTAAGAGAGGTTATTCTGAACGTTGATATTTGTTCACACGGTTAGGAGATATAGGCACAAGGAACGAGTAAGAGAATATCTGACACTCACACCCCTTCATCCTCTTCGCTACGAACACTGTTCACAGCAAGCAGGACTCACCTGAAACCTTTACCAGTTTATTATTCAAATCAATCATGTTCCCATACATCTCAAGAAAGGACATCAAGACTACAATGAAATGGTTATGCATGAGACTTCATCCGAATAACGATTCAGTAGTAAGGTTATTCGTCGTGGTCACACCACACATAGGGGGCGTCCAAAATGCATGAGCTTCGACGCAACGATAGACGCTACATGCCCGCCCTGGATGGCCTGAGAGCAATTGCTGTTCTAGCCGTCATCGCCTATCACCTGAATCTTGACTGGGCTCAAGGAGGCTTTTTAGGTGTCGGCATTTTCTTCGTCTTGTCCGGTTACCTTGTAACGGATTTACTGCTTGCCACAAAGCAGCAGCGAGGTGCAATTGATCTGTACACGTTCTGGGTACATAGGGTGCGCAGACTTGTTCCCGCCATTCTCGTTATGCTGCTGTTCAGCGTTGCTTGGTTAACTATTTTCGATCCTGCGCGCTTGGCCAAACTACGAGGGGATATATGGTCAACCTTCGTGTATGGGAACAACTGGTATCTCATTTTTCACAATGTTTCTTACTTTGACAGCTTTGATTCGCCCTCCCCCTACCTTCATTTATGGTCACTTGCCGTTGAAGGGCAATTTTATCTGGTGTGGCCTGTACTACTCATTATTGGATTAAAGCTTGCACCAAGGCGAGGTCAGCTTCTGCTCGGAATTGCAGCGGCAGCAGCGGCTTCTGCATTGGCAATGGCATGGCTGTATGAGCCAGGCACTGATCCAAGCCGTGTATATTACGGTACAGACACGCGGGTATTCGCTCTTCTCATTGGGGCTGCACTTGCAGTCGTATGGCCTAGCAGACGTCTTGCCTCAAACACAGATCATAAGGCAGGCTTAAGCCTTGATCTAATAGGGGCTCTCGGATTAAGCGCTATGCTCTATATGATTGTAGAAGTAAGTGAATACGATGATTTTCTATATCAAGGGGGATTCGTGCTGCTCTCTATTGTGAGCGCACTTACGATTGCGGCGCTTGCACATCCAGCAAGCCGCTTGAGTAAGTTGCTCAGCTGGGGACCGCTCGTATGGATCGGCAAGCGATCATATGGCATTTATTTGTGGCATTATCCGGTCATAATTCTCACTAATCCTGAAGTCAATACAAGTGGATTCGATGGGACGCGCGCCATGCTGCAGGTCACCGCGAGCGTGCTGCTCGCCGCCTTGTCGTGGCGTTATATCGAACAGCCCATCCAACGCGGCTGCCTCTCCCAACTATGGCGCAAGCTGCGCGAGCAACCTAATTGTTGGCATCGGCTATCGTGGAAGCATTGGTCAGTCTCCGCCTGCTGTGTTCTGCTGCTTACCCTTTTCTACGTTGGAATGAGCGGTCGTTCCTTAGTGGATGCCGCCCAAGCCCAATCCGAGGAACCTGCTGTTAACAAGCGAATAGTCATCACGCATGACAATCTGGGAACTGCATCTAAGGCTCACCAAATTGAAGATATCGGCGGCTCCCATGCAGCCAAGGATACGACACCTAAGAAGCCGAAGCGCTCTGATGCTGCTTCTGATCCCATCAAGAAGCCCAGCACTCCAGGTGCCGATAAACCATTAGAATCTAGCTCAACTGCCAAAGGAGGCGGGCAGCCTAAAGGCAAGCAGACACAACAGCCGAATCAGTCGTCTCACGCAGACCGCGCATCCGACAAGAAGCAGAACTGGTCTATTACGGCAATCGGAGATTCAGTCATGCTCGATGTTGCTCCCTATCTGAGCAAGCAGCTTCCTGGTACTGTTGTCGATGCGAAGATTGGAAGGCAGATGTCTGAAGCCGGCGATATTATTCAGGGGTTGAAGCAGAACGATAAGCTTGGCAGATATGTCATCATCGCACTTGGAACAAACGGCATATTTGGTGAAAAGCAGTTAAACAAACTGATCGAATCCCTTTCTAATGTTGAACAAATTATTTTCGTCAATACGCGCATGCCTGAGAAATGGGAGGGCAAGATCAATGCGTTGTTAGCGAAAACGGCTGCTGCCAATTCCAACATTACATTGGTCGATTGGTACAACGCCAGTGAAGACCATGACGATTATTTCGAGCCGGATGGCACTCATCTCGTACCTAAGGGTGCCAAAGCATATGCCGCTCTATTGGCCGATGCTGTTCAGTCTCTATCTGGAGTTAAGAATGAGCAGTCTGCTCGTCAACAAGGATCAGGACACAGTTCTGGCAAAGAATCTGTGGCACCACCTAGCGGGAAAACGCCCGCAACAAAACATTCATAACCAAAACAATGCTTTATCATATATAAAATTTTGTTCGATTTGTTTTATCCAGTGCTTAAGCAATTATTCGTTATCATCTGTAAGGTTACCTATTACGATCGCTGCAGGGTCTTGCCACATGTATGTATGGCAGGCCCTTTGTCTTTCCCAACAAGAGATCCATTCATACCTTACCCCGATTCGCAGCATGAATAACTTGTACGTTATAATAAACATATGAGGAAAACATTCAATAGTATGACATCCCTTTGAATTACAAGAAAAAGGAGTGCAACTCATGACAATGAATAAACTAACCGAACAAGAAAAAGAAGGCGTTTACAAGGCGATATACAATCGCCGCGATATTCGTACATTCCTTCAACAGCCCGTGTCTGATGAGCTGCTGGTCAAACTGCTGGAGGCTGCCCATCACGGGCCATCGGTGGGCTTTATGCAGCCGTGGAACTTTATCGTCATCAAAGACGCGGAGACCAAGGCGAAGTTGGCAGAAGTGGTAGATCGCGAGCGTCGTGCGCTGGCGATTCACTATGAAGGCACAGATCGCGACACCAAGTTTATGGAGATTAAAATTCAAGGCATTCTGGAGGCCCCTGTTACGATTTGCATTACATGCGATCCTTCGCGTGGCGGGGATCATGTTCTCGGTCGCAACTCCATTCCCGAGACCGATATTATGTCTGTCAGCTGCGCAATTCAAAATATGTGGCTCGCCGCTTACGCTGAGGGCTTGGCAATGGGCTGGGTTAGCTTCTATAAGAAGCCGGATATCCGGCGGATTCTGAACATCCCGCTTCATATTGATCCAACTGCCCTTATCTCTATTGGTTATACAGAGGATTATCCGGAGCGACCGCTGCTCGAAGCCTACAACTGGGAGAAGCGGAAAGTATTAAGCCAGCTCGTCTATGACAATACATGGGGCACTTCTTCCAATCTGCTGTAAATCTACGATAGGCAAGCTTCCCCAACTCAACAACAAA
>NZ_JMDX01000036.1:0-35990 GCF_000935845.1 Paenibacillus sp. E194 | reverse complement strand
GTGGAAGAGATGGAGCAGCGGGTGCGCGATATCAAGCAGCGATTCGGATCGAGATTGTTAATTCCCGGCCACCATTATCAGAAGGATGAGGTCATTCAGTTTGCCGACATTACAGGGGACTCGCTGCAGCTTGCTCAGCGAATTACAGATGCAGAGTTTATTGTCTTTTGTGGTGTTCACTTCATGGCAGAGACGGCTGACATGCTGTCATCTCCGAGTCAAGTCGTTGTGCTCCCAGATATGCGTGCTGGCTGTTCGATGGCGGATATGGCCAATATGCAGCAGACCGAGGTGGCGTGGGAACGTCTGCAGGCAGTGTATGGAGACACCATTATTCCGTTAACCTATGTCAATTCATCGGCTGAGATTAAAGCCTTCGTTGGCCGACATGGAGGCGCGACAGTAACCTCATCTAACGCGAAGGAAGTATTGGCATGGGCGTTCAAGCAGAAGGAACGAATCCTCTTCCTGCCGGATCAGCATCTTGGACGGAATACGGCTTATGATCTGGGCATTCCGCTGAGCGACATGGCGTTGTGGGATCCAGAGCTGGGCGAGCTGGTAACAGATCGTGAGGATGTGCGAGGCATTCAGGTTATCTTATGGAAGGGACATTGCTCTGTACATGAGAAATTTACGGTAGAAAATATTCGCAGTATTCGGGAGCGGGATTCGGAGATTCAGATTATCGTTCATCCTGAATGCTCGCGTGAAGTCGTTGCGTTATCGGATTATGCGGGATCCACGAAGTATATCATTGATACGATCAATGCCGCGGAACCCGGAACGAAGTGGGGTATCGGAACGGAAATGAATCTCGTGAACCGCATCATCCATACTCACCCGGATAAGCAGATTGAATCGCTCAATCCGAATATGTGCCCATGCTTAACGATGAATCGGATCGACCTGCCTCATTTGCTCTGGTCATTGGAGCAGATTGACCAAGGCAAGCCGGTAGGCATCATTACGGTGCCAGAATCGATCAAGGTCGATGCTGTTAAGGCGCTGGATCGGATGCTGCAGATTTAGGTAAGGGCTATTAGAGGCGAGCGAATTATTGGAGATATCAATGTATTGCTGATTGAGAGTCGCAGGTGCATAGAGAATGTACACGCTATTTTCCATTATACCCAGCAATGGTTTCACAGTATCGACACCAATATACTATAGGGGGGTATGGTATACTGTGTGTGAATACGACTCAAACACCATGCGTAAGGGAGAGGTCTTGGATGGAAATCGCAATCATGCTATACGATGGAATCACAGCCTTAGACGCAATTGGGCCCTATGAAGTATTTGCGGCTACAATGAAATGCAAAGTGAAGTTTGTCGCCAAAGAAAAAGGGTTGATTACATTAGATTCGAAAATGGGCTATATGCATGCCGATTACAGCTTTTCGGAGATTACTTCAGCTGATATTCTTGTCGTGCCTGGCTGCAGCCCACCAAACTATAAAGCTCCGATGAATGATGAAGCTACGTTGAATTGGATACGCCAATTGCATGAGACCACGACTTGGACGACATCGGTGTGCAACGGTTCCTTGATTTTGAGTGCTGCTGGCTTGTTGAATGGTGCCAAGGCAACAAGTCATTGGGGATCCTTCGAACTGCTTCGTTCGCTTGGAGCCATTCCAACAGATGAGAGAGTGGTTCGCCATGGCAAAATCGTCACAGCGGCCGGCATCTCTTCCGGTATCGACATGGCACTCCAATTGGTAGCCTGGGAAATGGGTGAAGAGATGAGCAAAGGAGTGCAGTTGATCTTGGAATATGATCCTCAGCCTCCGTTTGATGCAGGTTCGCCCCATAAAGCGCCGGCCCCATTGGTAGAACAGATAAGAGGAATGCTTCAACAGTTCTCACAGCAGGAGCCGAATTTATAAATCGTAATACGTCTATCAGGTCTGGATACAGACAGGCGAGGATTAGAACAGAGAGATATTAGCAGATGAAAATAGAAAGCAGCAGTCTAGTACTTTATTCGGGTACTAGACTGCTGCTTTTTCATTTCCCAAGACGACCTGCATTACATTACTTCAGCAACGCAAGCGTCGCTCTGATCGCATTATCAATAAATGATTGCTGTGGACGAGACTTCAACATAACAGTCAGTCCAATTAGCGAGATGATGAGCGCTTGTGACAAAGCCTTCGCTTCTATATGGGCATCGAGCTCGCCTGATTGAATCCCGCGTTCTATCGTTTCTTGAAAAATGACAGACAGATACATTTGATGTTCTCTTGTTAGAATTTCGAATTTCTCATCATGAGGTGCAAGTTCGACCATGGTATTTATGCAAAAACAACCCCGACTGCAATCACCTGCATATTCCTCAGCAACCACATCTGCAAAAAACGCAGCAAATGCTTCTTTGACAGAAGAGTGGCTTTGAAGCTTGTCACGTGTCTCAGAAGCCCGGGACATCATGTATTTGCGCAGCGCAGTTTCGAACAATTCCTTTTTGTCTCCAAAGGCAGCGTATATGCTAGGGCGCTGAATCCCCATTCTGGAGGTTAAATCGCTTAACGAAGTAGCCTCATATCCCTTCTCCCAAAATAGCTGCATGGCCGCATCTAATACTTTACCTTCGTCAAATTCGCGAGTTCTTGCCACAATACATACCCCTCTTTTTTTACGTACTGAACAGTATGTTATTATTTTATGATTAGCTGTTCTCTTTGTCAAATATAGGACGGATTATCCCAACTGAGAGAAGATGGACACTTCTATAAACGCTAATGAAGTCCAATATACTTATTGACAATAGGAGTTGGCGTGAGCTATATTTACTGGGAATTATAACATACCGATCGGTACAATATAATAACTAAGGTAAGCGAATGGAGGTAAAGTGTGTCCAACATGGAGGAGATTCTTGAAAAGGCAGAGATTCATGCCCATGCCAAGGGAAATTCCGCACAGGAATCACAGCTTACGTCTGAATCTGATCAGCGCACGACGATGTCTCGTTATGTGATTCTGTTGTTTGCAGCTGCTTGCGGCATGTCTGTCGCCAATATCTACTTCGCTCAACCACTGCTCGATCAGCTGTCGGTTGAGCTTGGTATTGAGCATTCGCTCATTGGCATCGTGATTACGATCACTCAGATCTTTTATGGAGTGGGTTTGCTTCTGCTGGTACCGCTTGGAGATATGTTGAACCAGCGCCAGTTAATTATCGGACAGATGTTATTGTCCATGATCGCTCTCGTTATTGTGGGAACTGCTCCTACCAGCACCGTTCTATTTGTTGGCATGGCATTGGTGGGGCTGCTTGCCGTAGTGACGCAGACGCTTGTGGCGTTTGCAGCAACGATGGCTGCCCCCGCTGAACGAGGACGCGTCGTTGGCATGGTCACAAGCGGAATTGTCATCGGCATTCTGCTTGCAAGGTCCATTGCCGGTATTGTAACGGATCTTGCAGGTTGGCGTGCCGTATATCTGGTCTCCGCCGTGCTGCTGCTGCTTATCGTTTGTATGTTTGCTAGAGTGCTGCCCCATATTGAGCGTGAGGTCAGGTCACTGTCCTATCCTCAGCTGCTCGGATCCGTGATTACGTTGTTTGTACAAGAACGGATGCTGCGTATCCGCTCTGTCCTGGCGCTGCTGATTTTTGCTGATTTCAGCATTTTGTGGACTTCACTCGTACTGCCGCTTAGTGCGCCGCCGCTATCGCTTTCACACAGTGCTATCGGGGCGTTTGGACTAGCGGGTGTTGCCGGAGCGTTAGCGGCAGCACGAGCGGGAAAGCTGGCTGATCGAGGCTATGGACAGAGAACGACGGGCTTTTCTCTGGTTCTACTGCTGCTCTCATGGTTATTCATCCGCTATACGGAGCAGTCCTTATTCGCATTAATGATCGGCATAGTTCTGCTGGACTTGGCGGTGCAAGCCGTACACGTCACGAATCAGACGATGATTCTTCCTTTGCGCGCAGAGGCGCGCAGTCGACTAACTGCCGGATACATGGTGTTCTATTCGATCGGCAGCGCAAGCGGCTCAATTGCTTCAACCCATGTCTATGCACATTATGGCTGGGGCGGCGTATGCGTGCTCGGAGCCTCAGTCAGTGCAGCAGCTCTCCTTTTTTGGGCAATGACCAGACGCGTTGGGGCTGCTGCATGAAGGTAAGCTGCAGTCCTAAAATCTACAGTCTCAGCATCATGAATCACATTACTTACCACCTCACTCAACAGAACTGAATAATCACTCGAAATGAAGATGTGTACGACGTTAAATCAATGTTCTCAAGCCTACTCGATATGCTGTGAACGATACGAAAAGGAGAGATTGTTCGTGGAGATTGGTATTACTTCGTTTGTAGAAACAAAGCCGGATATTCAGACTGGTGAAGTGATCAGTCACGCACAGAGATTGCGCGAAGTCGTAGAGGAAATTGTGCTTGCTGATCAGGTGGGACTTGATGTGTTCGGCATAGGGGAGCATCATCGCGAGGACTATGCGGCATCTTCACCTGCAATAGTGTTGGCAGCGGCTGCATCACGAACGTCGCGCATTCGGCTGACTAGTGCGGTGACGGTACTTTCTTCAGCAGATCCAGTACGCGTTTATCAGGATTTTGCTGCGCTTGATGGGATTTCAAATGGACGTGCTGAAATTATGGCGGGCCGGGGTTCCTTTATCGAATCTTTTCCCCTGTTTGGCTATGATTTGAACGATTATGATGAGTTATTTGAAGAACATTTGGAATTGCTTCTTCACATAAGAGAGTCTGAAAAAGTTACCTGGTCAGGGGGACATCGGCCAGCGATTCACAATCTGGGCGTGTATCCGCGTACGGTTCAAGCTCCATTGCCGGTATGGATTGGGAGCGGGGGGAATCAGGAGTCCGCTATCCGTGCAGGTCTGCTAGGGCTGCCGCTGATGCTGGCGATCATTGGTGGGAGTCCGATGAACTTTGCACCGCTTGTGCAGCTGTATAAGAAGGCAGCCGCGCATGCTGGCCATGATGAATCGCGGCTCCAGGTCGGTTCACATTCGATAGGATTTGTTGCAGAGGATACGGAAGCAGCAGCTGATATGTTTTTCCCGTCTACCCAGGCAGGCATGAATAAACTCGGCAAGGAGCGGGGCTGGGCGTATTATGACCGTTCCAGCTTCGACGCCGCCCGCAGCTTTGAAGGAGCGCTATATGTTGGCGATCCGGACACGGTTGCTCACAAGATCATACACCTTCGCAAGCATGTAGGCATTACACGTTTTATGATGTATGTGCCCTTAAGCACGATGCCGCACGACCAAGTGATGAGAGCGATTGAGCTGTTAGGGACAGAGGTGGCACCACGAGTTCGGGAGGAAATTAGCAAGTGGGAAGCTGAAGAGGGAATTCAAGCGTAAAGCAAAGTTGTTATAGATGATAGAACAAGTGATTCGAAACTACATCTCAGTATGGGAGGAGCTCTTACATGAATTTCGAAAGCCGGGTATTGCCGGAATTAAGAGCGGCATTAGAACAATTTCCAGGTTTTCAACTAGAGGAGAAATTAGCGTGGAGCAGAAGCTTGTTGTCGAATCCTCCGATCGAGAAATCAGAGCATGTACATACAACAAGCCAGATGATTCCGGGGGCAGCAGGCGAGATGTTGGCCAAAGTATACGAACCTGCCTCGCGAACAAGCGCTAAGCTTCCGGCCATGCTGTGGATTCACGGGGGTGGCTATGTAATGGGACATCCGGATATGGATGATACCTTGTGCGAACGCTTCGTGCAGGCAGCGAATTGCATTGTCGTATCGGTCGATTATCGACTTGCTCCCGAGCATCTCTACCCAGCTGCAATTGATGATTGTTATGCAGGCATGATATGGATGACGAATGAAGCCGAATCGCTTGGCATTGATGTAGATCGAGTCGCGATAGCCGGTGCGAGTGGAGGCGGCGGTCTAACCGCAGCGCTTGCCTTAATGGCTCGCGACAAAGGCGGTCCGGCCCTTATCTTCCAAATGCCGCTATATCCGATGCTCGATAACCGAAATAAGTCGGCATCGAGCTATGAAGTTATGGCCGACAACGCAACCTGGAACCGGACGAATAACGTAGCAGCCTGGAGCATGTACTTGGGAGATGCTAGCGACACTCGCGAAGTATCCCCATACGTGGTGCCGTCGAGCGCAGAAAGTTTGGCGGGGCTGCCGCCGACCTATACGTGTATTGGCCAGCTCGATCTGTTTCGCGATGAGACGATTGATTATGTGACTCGACTTGCGGAAGCAGGTGTAGATGTTGAGTTCCATCTGTATCCTGGAAGCTATCATTGCTTCGAAGTGTTCGTCCCCGACGCGGAAGTGAGCCGGCGCGCAAGCCAGGGCTATGTGGATGCGATGGCCAAGGCGCTTAATCCGTCAGTCTGCTGATGCACCATACTTGACAGAAATGAATACACATGTAATAGTAAATGGAATGGATATATTTGCCTATCTAATTCAAGTGAAGGGGCGATGCATAGTGATGCGCGTTCATCATTGTTACTGGGATGAGCAATTTCATAGGTCGGCCCTTTTGAACAAGAGGCTGTGTGGAAGCTAACAACTTCCGCACAGCCTCTTTCTTTTGGTAAAGCAAGAAAGGAGAGGGATGGTTGTGGCAGTTAAACATTTGCAACAAGAAGAGCATACGGGGCCAATCACGCTGGACGGAGGACAATTGACACTAGGTCAACTGGCTGCGATTGCCTATGATTTCGCTCCAGTGGTTCTCGCGTCCGACGCCGTGCAGCGCGTCATGCGATGCCGTGAAATGGTCGAGGAATTCGTGGATGCGAATAAAGTGGTATATGGGGTTACTACTGGATTCGGCAAGTTCAGCGATGTCATGATTTCGCCGGAGGATTCGGCAGAATTGCAAACCAACTTAATTCGGAGCCATGCCTGTGCCGTAGGTTCTTTCTTGCCAGAGGCAGCGGTGCGCACGATCATGCTGCTGCGGGCGAACGCCCTTGCGAAGGGTTTCTCTGGCATTCGCCTGGAAACGCTTCAATTGCTCATTGATTGCTTGAATCGCGGCGTTCATCCGGTGATACCTGAGCAGGGATCACTTGGCGCGAGCGGAGATTTGGCCCCATTGTCGCACTTGGCGCTAGTTCTTATGGGTGAAGGGGAAGCTGTCTACCATGGAACGCGCATGTCCGGTCATGATGCATTGGCATCGGCAGGTCTGAAGCCCGTGCAGCTGCAGGCCAAGGAAGGACTGTCGCTAATCAATGGCACACAGATTATGACAGCAATCGGTGCACTGACTTATGTGCATGCACTGCGGCTTGCCAAGACGGCGGATGCGATCGCGGCTCTGACGGTGGAGTGCTTGAATGGGATTACGGATGCGTTTGCGGATGAGCTTCAGCGCGTCCGGCCGTATCCAGAGCAGATTGGCGTCGCTGCCAATCTGAGAACACTGCTGAGCGGCAGTCAGTTGACAACGAAGCAAGGCGACATTCGTGTGCAGGATGCCTATTCCCTGCGCTGCTTGCCTCAGGTTCATGGCGCATCGCGACAGGTGCTTGCTTATGTAGAGGATAAGTTGAATGTGGAGATGAACGCAGCGACCGATAATCCGCTTTTGTTTTTGGAACAGGGCACAGTCATCTCGGGCGGGAATTTTCATGGACAGCCGATGGCGTTTGCGATGGATTTCTTGAAAATCGGGATGAGCGAACTGGCCAACATAGCGGAGCGGCGCACGGAGCGGCTAGTCAATCCGGCATTGTCTGGCGGGCTGCCTGCTTTCCTTAGCCATCAACCTGGTATGGCGTCTGGCATGATGATTCCGCAGTACGTGAGCGCATCGCTCGTCTCGGAGAACAAAGTACTGGCTCATCCGGCGAGCGTCGACTCGATCCCTTCCTCCGCCAATCAGGAGGATCATGTATCGATGGGCACGACGGCTGCCCGCCATGCGGCACAAGTGGTAGACAATGTGTCCAAGGTGCTGGCCATTGAACTGATTTGTGCGGCAGAAGCCGCCGAGTTCCGAGGCGCAGGGAAGCTGGCTCCTTCGACGCGTGCGCTCTTCGACTTGGTGCGCAAGCTTGTACCGCCGGTAACGACGGATCGCTCACTAAGCAAGGAGATTGAAGCCGTTGCATCTGCGCTTAGCAGAGGGGAGTTCCTTCATGCCGTAGAGGAAGTAGCAGGCCGATTATATTAAGTCGACTTCAAGAAGAGAACATCAGGTTTCATATGAAAAGGAGGCGTAACAAGATGAATCAGGTAAAGAGAAGCATTCGTGCACCGCGCGGTAATGAGCTGACATGTAAAGGTTGGGTCCAGGAAGCGGCTATGCGCATGCTGATGAACAATTTGGATCCAGAAGTGGCGGAACGACCGGAAGACTTGGTGGTCTATGGCGGGATTGGCAAGGCGGCACGCAACTGGCCTTCCTACGAGGCCATTGTCCGTGAACTACAGCGGCTGGAGAGTGATGAGACGCTGCTTATTCAATCCGGCAAGCCGGTCGGTGTATTCCGTACGCATGAGCGGGCACCCCGCATACTCTTGTCAAACTCTGTGCTCGTACCGAATTGGGCGAACTGGGATCACTTCCGCGAGCTCGAACGCAAAGGGCTGATGATGTATGGTCAGATGACTGCGGGAAGCTGGATTTATATTGGGACGCAGGGCATTCTCCAAGGCACCTATGAAACGTTCGCGGAAGCTGCCCGACAGCATGCGGGAGGAACGCTTCGCGGCACGCTTACATTAACGGCCGGTCTTGGCGGCATGGGTGGTGCCCAGCCTCTTGCTGTGACGATGAATGATGGCGTCGTGATTGCTGTTGAGGCAGATCGTTCTCGGATTGAACGCCGAATTGAAACGCGTTACTGTGATGTATTGGCTGAGACCTTAGACGAAGCATTGGAACTCGCACATCAAGCAATCAATGAGAAGAGGCCGTTATCGATCGGACTGCTCGGCAATGCGGCAGAGCTGTTCCCTGAATTTGTGCGCCGCGGCATCAAGCCCGACTTCGTAACTGATCAGACTTCTGCTCATGATCCGCTCAACGGTTACATCCCAGTTGGTTACAGCTCGGAGGATGCGGCTGCTCTTCGCGTCCGCGATCCGAAGCATTATATCGAGCTGGCAAAGGCCAGTATGGCGGTTCACGTGCAGGCGATGCTGGACTTGCAGAAGCTCGGATCTGTTGTATTCGATTACGGCAACAACATTCGCCAAGTGGCATTCGATCAAGGTGTACAAGATGCGTTTGCATTTCCAGGCTTTGTTCCGGCTTATATTCGTCCGCTCTTCTGCGAGGGCAAAGGGCCATTCCGCTGGGCCGCCTTATCGGGCGATCCAGAAGATATTCGCAAGACAGATGAACTCGTATTGAAGCTATTCCCGGATAATGATCATTTGCGCCGCTGGATCACGATGGCCCAAGAGAGGGTGTCCTTCCAAGGTCTGCCCGCCCGTATTTGCTGGCTCGGATATGGAGATCGCGCCAAGTTCGGCTTAGCGATTAATGAGATGGTGAAGTCAGGCGAGCTAAGCGCTCCAATCGTTATTGGCCGCGATCATCTCGACTGCGGCTCCGTTGCTTCCCCGAACCGCGAGACGGAGGCAATGAAGGATGGCTCCGACGCTGTAGGAGACTGGGCAATCTTGAATGCACTTATTAATACATCGGCAGGAGCCTCTTGGGTATCTGTCCATCATGGCGGCGGCGTTGGCATGGGATATTCCTTGCATGCCGGTATGGTCGTCGTTGCCGACGGCACGGATGAAGCTGCGGAACGGCTGCGCTGCGTCTTGACGACCGACCCGGGGATGGGGGTCATCCGCCACGTAGATGCAGGTTATGATGAAGCGGTTGCGACTGCGGAGCAGCATGGAATCTGTATTCCAATGCGCCAACAGTCCTGAGAGCACGGAATCAATATTGTAATGCGCCAGCAGTCCTGACAGAACGGGAAATTGCCGATTGCTAACGACAAAGGATTAACGGAATATTACCCTACCTAAATACGCAACGAGGGAGGTTTCTTTCATTGGAACAGATTGATTTGCTTCTAACAGGTATCGGATGCTTATACACCCCCGAAGGTAATGGGCCCAGATATGGGGAAGAGATGGGGCGGATTCAGGAAATTGCGAATGCAGCTGTCGCCATTGATAAGGGAAAGATCGTATTGGTCGGACAAGAGGATGATGTGATGGCTGCCTTGGCTGGAACGGCTATTCGCGAGACGATTGACGTCGGAGGCCGCATCGTGACTCCTGGGCTCGTCGATCCGCATACGCATCTCGTTCATGGCGGCTCCCGTGAGCACGAGCTAGCGATGAAGCGCTCAGGAGTTCCCTACCTTGATATTCTGGCGAAGGGCGGCGGAATTCTAAGCACGGTCAAATCGACTCGGCAATGGAGCGAGCAAGAGCTATACGACAAGGCTTATCGAAGCCTGAATGAAATGCTGCTCCAAGGGGTAACGACGATAGAGGCGAAGAGCGGCTATGGCCTGAACCTGGAGACAGAACTGAAGCAGTTGCGCGTATCGCGTCACCTTCATGATACGCATCCGGTGGACATCGTCTCTACCTTTATGGGAGCACACGCTGTACCGGAAGAGTATAAAGGACGGACAGAGGAATTCGTGGCCGTAATCATTGAGGAAATGCTTCCGGCCGTTGCAGCAGAAGGGTTAGCGGAATTTTGTGATATCTTCTGCGAAGAAGGCGTATTTGACGTGGAGCAATCCCGTGTTATCTTGATGGAGGGCAGACACCATGGACTTATTCCGAAAATCCATGCAGATGAAATTGTTGCACTAGGCGGCTCTGAACTGGCGCAAGAGGTGGGAGCGATTTCAGCTGAGCATCTGGTGATGACAACTGATCAAGGATTAGCTAGTCTGGCCGCAGGGAAGGTTGTTCCGGTTCTGCTTCCGGGAACGACCTTCAACCTTGGTCTGTCCCAGCATGCCCGCGCCCGCGATATGATCGACAAGTTCCGGCTGCCTGTCGCACTCTCCACCGATTACAACCCTGGATCTTGTCCGACGGAATCGATCCAGCTCATCATCATGCTGGCATCCTTGAATTTGAAAATGCAGCCTGAAGAGATTCTGACAGCATGCACGTTGAATGCAGCTGCTGCAATCGGACGTGCAGCAGCCATCGGCTCTATCGAAGTCGGGAAGCGGGCGGACTTGACCATCTTCGATGCTCCTAATCTAGCCTACTTGCCGTATCACTTCGGTATCAATCATACATTCGGCGTCATCAAGAACGGCATGCAGGTAGTATGGAACCGTACCTTAATGGCGCAAGCGTAAGAAGGGGCGTACGATGGACACCCGCAGCGCACATCGGAGGGATTATCCCTCCGCGATCAACTGGAACTGGGAACGGTGGTCGCCCGTTGGATCCAGCAAAGGGACGTACGTACAGGAACAGCTGTAAGCTCTCATCGTGGGTGCTCCCCATTCCGGCGCGCGGGATGGCGGAGCGAAAGTGCGTCCTTCGACATCTAAAACCATCTATAGAGGACGCTGCCTAACGAAAGTGGGGCAGTGTTCTTTTTTTTGCGTGATCGCGCAAAATTAATTGCGTCGCTGCATGCAAATCATGCGAAACATACAGATTCGCCAATCTATTGCTGAATGTTATTTTTATTAAAAACAGTGATATTCAATAGATTGGAGTGAATACAGTTGGCTATATTTTATCAGAGGCTGAAGAATTTCTTTAATTTAAAGGATCAAGATTATGTTGATTTTCTGCGAAAATATGAAGCAAGAGGGAAGAAGCAAATTACGTTTTATTTAATGCTTGCTCTCATTCCAGGGGTACTGACTTATATTCTTATTTATTTTTTCCGTGAGCCGTTTATGGAATTGACGGGTTTATCTAGTCATAACACGCAGTTCTTCATCTTGGCTATTATGGCATCGGTCTGGCATGTATTTTTTCCATTTGCAATGTTACGATATGCTGATAAGCTCTCCTTTAAAGAATCCCTGCGGTATTTAGGCTTTACAAGACTGGATATTAAAGGGCTCGTTATTGTGTTTCCAGTAATTGTGATTCTATTTACGTTGCTCTCCCTTCCCTATATGAAGTTCATCTTTCCGCCTTTGCATGAATTTTTAAATAGCCTCCCATTCTTTCACATGGGAGAGTGGCATATTTGGCAGCAAGGTTATTATGATTTCCCGTGGTACTTGTTGGTGATTGGGGTGTTCGGAAATTTTGTGGGGGAAGAAATCTATTTTCGTGGTTACTTGCTCAGAAAAGTGGGCTCGCTTACATTTGATTGGTTAATTATTGCCGTATTATTTCAAATTTATCATATGTGGCAAGCACCGCAGAACTGGGCCTTCATTCCTCTCTCCATATTTATTCCCGAAGAGATATTAGTCAAACTCCGGAAAAATATTTATGGTGCCATTTTGCTTCATCTTTTTGTGAATACGATTTGGGGTATCATTACTTTTAAACTAGTTGGAGTGTAAAATGAGTAAAGAACCCATGCCACACGACTATATTAAATGTCAACCAAGGTGAATGTAATGAAAAACGTAAGGGCAAAGCATCAGTATTTCGTGTATCTATCTTTGTTTCTTTTTTTATTCGCTGCATTCTATATTCATGGGCAGTCTTTTCAATATCCCTATATAGGGGTTCAATTAGAGAATCATAACGATAAATGGTTCGTAGAAGGGATAGAGCCTGGAGGGAAAGCAGAAGAAATAGGAATCGCACCAGGCGACGAGCTCTTAGCCTTGGACGGAAAGAGATTGACCGATTGGCAACATAGCAAGATTATCGATATGAAACAAGTGAAGACGTATACGTTCCTCCATCACGGCACAGAAATACAAGGCAAGGTGGATCAGCGGGACTTTTTTAAACAGCTCTTTGCGATTGGCGTGGAATTGATACTCGTTGGAATCGGAAGTTTTACTTACTTTAGGAAGCCTGAATCACATATGATTCGCAAATTTTTCAAAATGAATATCGTGTTGGCGTTCATCATTTTGACGATTTATGCGACTGAATTGATCATAGCGAATGTAATCTTGGCCGCATGTTCAATCTGGATTCCTTACTTGATGCTCGACATGTTTCTTCAATTGATTTTTACAAAGGTAAGACCTATTGTGCAAAACCTGTTTACCTGCGCTAAAGTTGTGCTGGCAGTTTTTACTCTCTTTACCTCACTTACTATCACCATAGGCAAAATTCCAGACTGGATCAGGGATATTACACTTATTCAATTTATGCTTGCTATCGGAGCTATATTAATTTTAGGAAGACGAAATTGGAGGCACTTTGATCGAATACGAAAGAACTATTTGTTGATTCTTGTCACTGGAATTTCCCTTAGTTTTCTTCCTTTTTTATTCTTATATGCAATCCCCAACTTAGTAGGATTAAAGTATATATTAGCTCCAGAATATGCGCTTATGGGGCTTATCCCTTTTTCCTCTACGATTATGTACATTTTGATTAAACAGCGAATGGTAGATATGCAGCTTTATATTTCCCGGCTATATATCCATACGTTGTTTGTTGCCGGGCTGTTCTTTGTTTATTTATGCTCGTTCACATTTAGGTGGTCGCCTTTGATCTATATTTTTTTCATAGTCGCCTATACAGGCAGCTATCAGGGGGCTTTGAAATGGGCTAACGGCAAAGTAAACGGCAGAAAGCAATGGCTAGAGAAGGAGAAACTTAAACTCTCAATTCAGCTTGCGGAGAAGAAGAATAATCGTGATTTGATCGTGATGCTGGTGGAGATGATCCAAGAAGTAATCGACGTAGAGGGCATCTGCGTCCTATGGAGAGATGGCGTTCAACAACATGCCTATTGCGTCGGTATATTCGAAGAGCTGGAAGAAAAGTTATTAATGGAGGATTGTAGCGAGCTAGTTTTAAGACAAAAATATAACTTTAGCGAAGTGTTGAAAATAGGGGAGACGAATTATTTATGCCTTGGGCATAAGAGCAATAATACGTTTTTCTCGGCAGAGGAACTTCAGTTTTTAGAAAAAATACATATGGAAGTGTTTCGGTTATTAAGGAATGCTCAATTACTCTCCAATATGCAAAAAGTTTATATGTCGTCAAAAGTTCAAGATGGTGATAATACCAAAGAGGCAGCCAATCCTAACAACGAGATGAATAATTTATTATTAGAGGCACAGGAATCCGAGCGGATACAGACCTCTTACTTCTTACATGATCAAATCTTGCAAAACCTCATTTTCCTTTCACGTGATTTAGAAGAGCTGTATGATTCTAAAGTGATCAATAAACAGAAGGTGAAGCTATGGCTTCATTGTGTATATGATTCACAGAATGAGATTCGCCTATTATGTGACCGCCTTCATCCGCATATTGTTGACAAAACCGATTTAAAGGAAGCACTGCAATGGCTGATTCGCTCGACGAAGGAGAGAGCGGAGCTAGAAATCGAATTCCAGTATAGGCTATCGTCCGATCTAGTGCTGCAACCATTAGTGAAAACGAATGTTTTTAGAATCATCCGAGAACTGCTTACGAATGCAGTCAAACATGCCAATGCTTCAAAAGTAACCCTTAGTATTTGGAATTCCGGGCGTGTACTTCAGTGTAAAGTTCAGGATAACGGAACAGGGTTTGACGTTACGGAACTGGGTCAGAAAAACTCTGATCAACGTCACTTCGGTTTGGTATCCATTCATCATCAGGTCAATTATTTGGGTGGTTCAATGAATATTCATTCCTCAATAGGAGCAGGTGTAGAGGTTCATATTTGCGTGCCAGTAATGGAGGAGCATTCTCATGTTGGATAAAATTAAAGTGATGTTGCTGGATGACCACCCTTTAGTCATGGAAGGATTAAAGAACCGAATAAACGAGGAGAATGATCTTCATGTAGTCGGAACCTTCACGGATCCACGTGAGGGTATTCAAGAGCTGGAACATTTGAAGCCAAATGTATTCGTGATGGATATTTCAATGCCGCATATGGATGGCTTCGAAGTGGCGAAGTTATGCAAAGAGAAATTCGGGCTAGCTATGAAAATTATTATGCTGTCCGGCTACACCTATGAGGAGTTCTACCAAAAAGCGTACGATATTGGAGTCCATGCTTATTTATCCAAACAAGCTACTTACCAGGAGATCATTAATGCGATCAGGCAAAGTGTATTAGGCCATATTCTAATACCGGAGAACGTTCTAAGCGGTCTAAAGCAAGATCAACTGACCGCTACGGAGCGGGAAGTGCTTAAACTGATTGCTCAAGAAAAGAGTAATCAAGAGATCTCTATTATTCTTGCGATGAGCAAGCGAACCGTTGAATATCACATTGCATCTATTATTGATAAGTTTGGAGTTAAGACGCGCATTGGTGCTGTCGTAAAGGGCTACGAATCCGGTATGCTAATAAATCAAACCCAGTAGAACGGCGGATACAGCTCGTGATCCATTTGCAGCTCGTACTCTTCTGTAATCTTCATGAGTGCGAGGTTAATTATTTTGAAGGCAATCTGTATGAGAATGATCCAGCCTTACTATAAAGAAAATCCCTCCTCAATGAGGGGGGATTTTCATATAGGAACTGTGAACAGTTTATCAGCCTGCAGCCCATACATCCAATTCAATTTTCAATTCTGGAAGACCTAGTCCTGCAACATAGGCGATCGTCATCGAAGGAGGAGTAGCGCCGAATACGTTATTCCACTCCGCGTCGAAATGATCCCAGTCGATTTCTTCCGTCGCCCAAATATTCACTTTCACGACATGATCAGGCGTCAGCATCTGAGAAGCAAGGAGGGCAACAATGTTGCTCATTGTATTCGTTACTTGTTCGTTGAAGTCAGTGGGAATATGATTGCTTGAATCGATTCCAATTTGGCCAGAAAAAACATACAGCTCCGCATTTCTGCTAATTTTGGTTACATGGCTGTATTCTCCAACCGGCTTTGCAATTGATTCTGGATTATATCTGGAAACGATAGAATTGGTTTGTGTCATAAGTAATATCTCCTTTTAAATGGTTTCGGTTATTTCCTTCAAAATGGACAGACTTATCCCGTCACATTGAATTCTAGAAGAAAACAGCAGTAGAATACCCGATACCGGAGGACAGGTTCTTCAAAGCTCTCTTTTTCATCAGGTACTCACTCCTTCCCATTTAAAAGCGAATTATTTGATGTAAAACACCTAAATTATAGCATTAGATCTGTTTCGATACTAGGGGACATTCACATGGTGAAATGACAGACTTTTGAATTGCGCTTCAATCCCGACCTACAAGAGCTTGAACTGGCAATCACGATCGTATGCCTATATATCAAGATAGCAACCATTGAGAAGTTGAACAATATAACTGCCACGACCGACATGCATAGAATGACGAAGATGATGAACAAATAGATGAACAAATAGATGAACAAATAGATATAGACTCGGCACACGGAGGCTCTTTCTCCGTGTGTTTTTTTGTTGCAACCAGTTATCATCCGAAAATGACCGACTATCGATCTTCCGATAGTTAGAACCGAGAGAAGGGGATGAGATGACGTGAAATTCGAAGTATCGATTAATCCATCGCAAAATCCCCTTGCTAGGATGTATATTCGCCGTGTCCCAACTGGATTTGTGTCATATGGTGAATAGGGAGGAGGGGAAACAAAATTGGAAGCCTATCAGAATTGCTTGTACTGTATGAACAAAAAAGTTCGTATCCTGACGATGGACCGCCAAGAATACCGAGGGACGGTTGTTAAGGTAGATTATCAAAATGTCTATTTGCGTCCTGAAGCGAATTATGGAGCTGTAAGAACGTCAGGCTTTTTTCCTTTCGTTAATAACGATATCATAACCTTAAGCTTATTCACATTACTCGCTATTGCATTGATATAACTTGATGGATCCGGAGCTCGGCATTTGCCGGTCGATTTCGTCTCATGACGAGCTTCGGGCTTACATATTCTTTGTTTTGTTTGAGTCTACTCATTTCATAAAAGAAGTAAATTTATTCAGTGAATCATGTCATATCGCTACCCTAGTGGGAAGCATGTTTGAATCGTAAAATGATAGATAGAACGGCACCACAGATTCCTTGCGCTTCACTTCACATTAATTTAGGAGGTTATTAATTTATGAAGAAAAAGATTGCCACAGGTATTTTGGGGCTTGCGATGGTAGCGGGCTTGTCCACGTCAGCGTTTGCAGCAGATTCGATTTTTGTATATGAGCATGAAAGAAACGATACGTTTTCGAAGGCTAACACGTTCCAATTGACAAATAATGTTATTATTAGTGGAAACGCTTTTGAAGGTGATAAAGACTATTATCGATTTGCCGCACCTGAAACGGGATCATTTAAGTTTGATTTTGGTGCTGCAAACATTGATCTTCCTGCAGGGGAGGCAGTAGTTACTCTCTACGACGAAAATGAAAATAAAATAAGAAGTAAAAAGGTGAATTCACGCAACGAATTGATATTTACTGAGGATTTGGTCAAAGGCCATAAGTATTATCTGAAAGTAGAAAGCACTTATACTAGATCCTATGATTATTTAATATGGATTGATAAACAAAACTGATCGCAACGTCAAAAATGTCGACCTCGTTTGTCCCGATGAATGATTCATTCGTCGGGATTTTTCTTTGTGGTGTAAAAAGAAATCCTCGAAATATTCTTCAACCCACTTTGAATGGTCAACCTCAAAAACGGCGGACATTATTGAATATAAGAAGACCATTTTTATTCTCTACTATTTTTTATGCGCCCTTCTAATTATACTTACATGTGTACATGGTAGAACGTTGTATGGCTGATTCACACATTGTTTAGGGGGAGCAGTATTGAAATCACCGCTTATGTCTTATGCAACTTTATTTCTCGGGGTGTTGGCATTATCGACTTCAGCTATCTTCGTGAAGTTAGCAGATGCGCCGGCTGGCATTACGGCGTTTTATCGGATGTTTTTTGCAGCGGTTATGCTGCTGCCGTTTCTTCTTGCGGACAAAGAGAGCATGCGAGAAATATGTTCATTGTCGAAGAAGCAATGGGGGTATGGACTGCTCTCAGGCTTATTTCTAGCCACGCACTATGTGCTCTGGTTTGAGTCATTGAATTACACGTCAGTCGCCAGCTCAACGGTGATCGTAACCCTGCAGCCGCTCTTCTCTATGGCAGGAGGCTACTTTTTGTTTAAAGAACGCTTCCGTATGGGGGCCATCCTCGGCTGCTTCGTAGCGATTGCAGGCAGCTTCGTCATCGGGTGGCAGGACTTCCAGATAAGCGGGCAGGCGCTGTTCGGCGATATTCTTGCCTTTATTGCGGCAGGAGTCATTACGGCTTACTTCTTTGTAGGTCAGCATGTTCGCAAACAATTGTCACTCATTCCTTATTCCATCATTGGCTATGCAAGCAGTGCGCTCTTGTTAAGTCTCTTTTCCTTAATTCAACAAGCATCCTTCTTCGATTATTCCACGAACACCTGGTGGTCCTTTATCGGACTCGCCTTCATTGCAACGATTTTAGGTCAGACGTTATTCAATTGGCTGCTGAAATGGCTCAGTACGTCGGTCATTTCTATGAGTATTCTTGGGGAGACGGTCGGAACGTGCATCCTTGCTTATTTCATTTTGGATGAGGTTATCACGGTACAGCAAGGCATTGGCATTGCACTCATTTTGATTGGACTCGCTATTTTCTTATTGCAGCAACGACAGGTAACCGAGCACCAGACAAATCGTAAGGATATTGGGGCATAGATAGAATGGAGTGTGAATTATCAATTGTAAATGCTGTAGGGACAAATAAACTGCATCTCCCTTGTTAGATGGTGTCTATCGAAGGGGATGCAGTTTATTTATGGTGGTACTATATCAGACTATGATTCATGGTTAACGTTTGATTTATCTAGAAATAATAGATGTAATAGATGCTCCTTTACCTGTCACCGCGGGGAGAGGGGAGCAAAGGAATGGTAGTAATCGTCTATTCATCTTCAGTGCCTGGCAACGGCTGACCCGCTTGGAGCAATAGCTTGCTGGCCTCTTCTTTGGACAGATTCGCGGTGTCGTATTTTTTGCCTGTCCTGTTTTCTAGTTGCCGAACTGCGGCAAGCTGAGTGCCTGTGATGGGCTGGTCACGAATGAGCCGTTCTATATTACCGAATGCAATTTTGTCAATCAACGCTGGATCATCTAATGCATCGAGGAGCATATACATGGCTTGAATTGCGTTTTCTTCGCTCGAGAGGCCGTAACCTGAATCCGTGCTTAGCAAAAAGCGATCCGGAAACTCCTTGATGATAGGAACGAAATCCTCCAGCTTATAGGCACTTGATGGGTTAAATGCCGTAAAGCCAGCAAAAAAATCCGCGTAGACATTCGGGTGTTCGCTTAGCAGTGAGCGTATATTTTCGGGAGAATTGTGGGCATTTGCATGCCCAAAGATAAATATAGTATCTGGGTATTTATTGGCCGCTTCCTCCAGTTTCAGCATAGGGATGCCTTCAGGAGGATCAATATGCATTAATATAGGAGCCTTGTACTCGGCACATAATGCATAGAGGTCAGGCAAAATGCCATCCATTGGATGCTCTGTCTTCCATATGGAATGTGCGAGTGCTTCCGAGTATGTAGATGCGATTGCAAGCTCTCCTAATCCGAAAAAGCCTTGCTCTAGATAATCTTTTGCTGCCTTCAACCCAGATGGCTCTAATAAATGAATGCCTGAGGCGAAAGGGATAAACCGTTCAGGATACTGCTGATAGGCCTTCCATGTGATTTTATCTGTTCCGACAGCACTTGGTTCGGATACATTCCCAAATAGGACGATACGATCCACACCGTATTTATCCCACATCATATCTAGCTTCCAATCGTATGCCCGATTTGATGCGCTATGATTGTGAGCATCTACTAGTTTTATATCCTTATATTGTTGCGCCCAATCTTCTAATTTCTTGGCTGGTGGTACAGAAGCCTTATCTATATCATCTTGAGCAGCACATGGAGTGACGGCTGGTTTTTCTTGCTGTGTAGACCCATACATGAATAAAGCTGCTAAGATCAATATGAGTATTGCAATAAGTAATGCCATGCGAATTTTGCTGTACTTAGTCATATTGATCCTCCTTGTACGTTGATCTCTTATCTAGCTTAGTTAGGTGTGTAACTGATAGTCTCTCTTAAACAACAGTGCTTATGAGGAAGTTACTTCGTATTCAGCTTATCACACTTAGCAGGAAAGGAAGATGTTCAATCGGTTTGTGCCGAAAGGGAGACGCGCATATATATTGATATTGGGCAATCGCGCAATGGAAGGGATCGCATACGAGAGAGTCCAGTTGACTTTGACAGTGTAGAGAAATATCTTAAGAATATAACAGATCATTATGGACGGAAGCGGTTTTTATATATGAAAGGTGGTATGTTTATGCGAATCAAATGGTTCGGGCAATCGACTTTTTTATTGACTTCGCAGGCAGGAACGAGGATCTTGATTGATCCGTACGGACGTCTGCTTCGTTATCGAATGCCTAAGGTAGAAGCGGACATTGTTCTGGTTACGCATGAACACCGCGATCATAATCAGATTCAGGTAGTGGTTGGCGATTACTTGCTTGTAAATGAGCCGAAGGAATACACCTATGGTGACGGTGAGGTGCTGATCAGTGGCTTCAAGACCTTTCATGATAAAGTGAACGGCGCGAAAAAGGGTGATAATATTGTATTCCGCATTCAAGTCGATGGCCTGACTATCTGTCATTGTGGGGATCTGGGTCATCTGTTGTCTGAAGAGCAAAGCCAAGCAATCGGCAAGGTAGACGTTCTTATGACTCCTGTAGGCGGAAGAATGACCATTAACGGAGGGGAAGCGGCTCTGCTAATGCGTCAATTGCACGCAACGATAACCATCCCGATGCATTATCGAACGAAGGCGCTCCGTCCACTAGGATTTTTGATTTTTGATAAGGTAGATAAATTTCTCGCAGCATCCGGTCAGCAGGTTAGAAGCTATAAAGAGCTGGATATTACACAAGACAGTTTGTCTCAAGCCGCGGGCGTAGCCATCATGCAATATTGAGACAGTTACGGAGCATGAACGAACCTGACGGTTGTGTAGAAATGCCTCCGAAACCATTTTGATAGATTGAACCAAATAATTCCGTTATAATCATCTCAGATTGTTAGCACATCGGAGGTGCTCTACTTGCTAGAAGGAAACCGAGATCACTCTCATGCACTTCATAACATACATTGGGACGACCTGAGGGCGGATTGCGAGAATTGTTTCGGGCTTTGTTGTGTTGCGCTCCCATTTGCTGTTTCGGCTGATTTTGCGATGAGCAAGGATGCGGGAGTACCTTGCTCGAACTTGCAAGCTGATTATCGCTGCGGGATTCACGCGAATTTGCGGGCACGAGGATGTAAAGGGTGCACCGTGTTCGAGTGCTTCGGCGCAGGACAGAAAGTGTCGCAGATTACGTTTGAGGGGATCGATTGGCGAGAAAGCTCAGAGAGAGCGAAAACCATGTATCACGTTTTTCCGATTATGCATCAGCTCCACGAAATGCTGTGGTATTTACATGAAGCACTTGTGCTAGAGGCAGCTTGTTCCATTCGCCAAGAGCTTAATATGACGCTGGCGGAGACAATACGTCTGACAGAGCTCCGTGCAGATGAAATTCTGAAGGTGGATGTTCACGCGCATCGCGCAAATGTAAATAGGCTGTTATTGCAAACGAGTGATCTGGTCTGGATGGACGTGCGTCGCAATCTGAAGGGTAATTCGAAGGAGAGACGGAAAAATTACCGTGGGGCCGATCTCATGGGGGCGAAATTAAAAGCAGCTGATCTCAGAGGGGCTGATTTAAGAGGAGCCTATCTGATCGCGGCTGACTTGCAGCATGCGAATTTGCGCGCAGCCGACCTCATCGGAGCGGACTTGCGCGATGCAGATCTTTGCGGCGCGGATTTGAGAGGCAGTATTTTTCTGACTCAGGTACAGATTAACGCAGCGAAGGGGGATTTGCATACTCAACTGCCGGGAAGGCTGTCTCGACCGGCCCATTGGACAGCATAGCCAGCAGAAGGCAGGCTGGAGAAAGAAAATTATGGTTGTGGAATATATGAATCTTCCGTATTATGGTGTATAGTGCTTCTTTTGATGATACGGAGGGTATTGGTTTGTTACTTTACTATTGATATTGTCGATCTACCTCAGAACAATTACATGAGGAGATGATCGAATATGATATACAAACACTCAGTCGACGGGATTACAGATGAAATGCTGGAAGGCTTTTTTGTAGATTGGCCAAATCCGCCAAGCCCGGAGACTCACCTGCGGTTATTGCAGAACAGCAGCAAAGTGGTTCTGGCGATGGATGAACAAACGGGTCAGGTCGTAGGATTTATCACGGCAATAAGTGACGGTGTGCTGTCTGCCTATATTCCACTGCTTGAAGTGCTGCCAGCATATAAAGGCAAGGGGATCGGCAAAGAATTAGTCAGTCAAATGATGAAAGCGTTGGATGACATCTATATGATTGATTTATGCTGCGACGATGACCTGGTTCCCTATTATGAACATTTCGGCATGATGAAGGCGAACGGAATGATATTCCGGAATTATCGCATGCAGGCTGGGAATCAGAAGGAAATAGAAACGAAATAAAGATAAACGCTTGGGCAGATGCCCAAGCGTTTTTTTTTTTGCATAAGAAGGTCGACCAGCGCCTTAGAACTGAACCGAAAAGCCACGGAATTGGTGAACGCCAGTTCCGAAGCGGACAAGATCCTTCTCAAGCAGCTCTGCAGCCGCTTCTTTCAACGCACCTAATAATTCGGGCTCCAGCCCAAGCCGATTATGGGAGCCGAATACTTGTACAATACCCTCAATCCCCGAAATTTTCTGCCAGGAGGCCACAAGGTCTTCTGGACTCGTCGTAGGATAGAATGCATAGATCGGTGTTTCATCGTACAGCAGATCGCCAGTAAATAAGTAGCCTCTGCTTGTATCGTGCACGACGATATGTCCGGGGGAATGGCCGGGCGTATGATAAACGAAGAGTTTACGATTCCCTAAATCGATGGTATCTCCATCTTGCAGCAGACCAGTTGGCTTGCCTTGATAGGGAGTATAGGCAGCAGGATCGAAGGTAGGCGGTAAGGGTCTCGTAATATCACGCGACACATCTTTGCGAATCTGCTCAATCGGCAATCCCTTAATGCCATTAATGAGCCAATCTTCTTCCAGTTCGTGGACGTAAATCCGCTCGAACTTGCCATGGCTGCCAATATGATCCCAGTGAACATGGGTGGTAAGCACCGTGATGGGCAGGCTGGTTAGCTGACTAGTCATTCGAGTAATATCATCGATACCGAGTCCGGTGTCGATGAGAGCGGCTCGTTCGCTGCCGATAAGCAGAAAGGAATGAACTCTCTCCCAATGTCCGTATTCGCTAATTGCAAACGTGGAGTCGTCAAGCTTCGAGACGTTGAACCAAGGATCGTCTATAACGATAGGATATTTTGTTGCGTGCTGCTCACGATTGGCTGTGTTAGATTGCATGCGGTATCCCTCCAGGAATTGAAGAATGTAATTATTGAATGGCGATCTCTTCGCTGTCATCTTGGAATGCGATCAAAGACAAATAATAGCTTTTTTGATCCTCATTTTCTTCTTTCGTCTCATTTGTTTCTTGCTTCTCATGCTTCGTGAAATGCTTGTCCAGCAGCCGCTTGAATTCTTCGACGAAGGCGTGGAAGTTCTCTTCCGTTGTGATCATTTGATAGGTGGAGGCGATGTTCTTACGCTGATCCAGATTGCTGCTGTTCAGAGCGAAAGATGCAGCCGGTGCGCCCTCAATCTTAGTGCGGGTAACCTCGACGGTCTCCATGAACACTTGTCGCGACGTCTCGATCAGATCCATGCTCGGCAGCAAATGATCTTCTGGAATGAAGCGACTCGCAACTGCCCGGTAATACTTTTGAACGATACCGTTCTTCTCCTCTTTGCGAACAATTTGAATCACCTGATGCTTCTCAAGTTCCTTCAGATGAAAATAAATATTGTTCCGCGTTATGCCCAGCATTTCGGCAAGCTGCTGCCCGGTATACTCTTGCTTGACAAGATTCATGAGTATTTTCGTGCGAAGCGGATCAGCGATTGCCTTTAGCTGTTCATGAGTCTGAATTTTATATACGCTAGTCACAGTCATCGAAACACCTCACTACAATTTACCGGTAAAATATAATTTACTGTTTAGTGTGTTTATATTAACACGAGTTACGCAATTGGGCAATCATTCCATTTCGGATATGAAATACTATGATTAAGGAATAGAGAAATAGAGAAATTGAGACGCATGGTGTGTAACTAGGATTAGCTCTAAAGCAAAATACTTCTGCAGACGGAGTGAAGCAGCTAAGGGTGCATGATACACTCCTTCCAGGATAGAGGAATGGAGGATGATGGATGAAAGTGCAGAGTGCGGCTCGCTCATGGGCCTTTGGGATAATGGCATTTCTGGCAATCATGGTCGGAATTTATGCTTTAGCGATGTATGCTATACCATCTCATATCCAAGAAGCTCCGCTTGTAAAAGGCAAAGGGGAATTGCCGACGTTGTGGTATCCAGTATTGTGGGCGCACGCCATATCTTCAGGACTTGCTATTACTATCGGATGGCTTCAATTCATCAAGCGATTACGAGTACAAAAGCCTAATCTACACCGCGCAATCGGCTATGTGTATGTGTGCCTGATTGCGATTGGGGGGATTACAGGGCTCTATTTATCCTGGTACGCGGATGGCGGTTGGCTCGCCGCAACAGGCTTCGGAGTACTGTCTACTTTATGGATGTATACTCTGTATCAAGGGATAGTCCGCATTGTTGTCGCTCGCGACTTAGCCGGACATGGCCGCTGGATGATTCGCAACTATGCGCTTACATGTGCGGCAATTACACTGCGCCTGTATATGCCGCTGGCAGCGATACTCTTCGGGCTTTCAGATCCCAATGACACATTTGCAGTGATCGCTTGGCTATGCTGGGTGCCAAATCTGTTAGTTTCAGAGAGTTTGGTCGCGCGCCGTCCATCAGTAGGTAGTAGAAAGTCATACATACAATAGCGGTTTGTTTACCTAAACAGTGTGAACGCGGATGCTGATGCAATATTCCGCCTCTACGCTGTTTTTTGCTTTTTTGATACACTTGGGACATATGTCCTTCCCCCAAGACATGGGTCTGATTTTAAATAATAGTGAAATTGAATTCATGTCTAGAGGAGCGGGAATGATGGCGGGAATCCTATTTGCATTGTTAGGCGGAGCGTTCATAACGCTGCAAGGCGTGGCGAACTCCCATATCAGTCAACATATTGGCACATGGCAAGCAGCAACGATTACCCAGTTCACGGGATTTGTACTGGCCTTCGTCCTTCTGCTGCTCGTCCGTGATGGACAATGGAGAAGAGTCAAGCAAGTGAAGCCGATATATCTGGCTGGAGGTGCCTTGGCAGCAATTATCATATCGAGCAATATCACAGCCATTCATCATATTGGTGTGACTCTGACGATTGCGATGGTGTTAATTGCTCAACTAAGTGTAACCTTCATCATCGACGGTAGAGGATGGTTCGGTGTAGCGAAGCAGAAGATGAAGCTGGCGCAGTTCATCGGCATTGGGATGATGATCGCCGGAGTGATTATATTGAAGATGTAATTTTGTGGCAGAGGTGAAGGTGCGCTATGAAAGAGATTAAGGATCGTGAACAACTCGCTCATTATTTGGAGATTCATCAGATTACATCGATATTTAATGCGAACATAGCGCCGCATTTGGCGCTTTACAGCTATGAGCAGGGCGAACTTATCTGTTCACAGGGTGATCCTGCGGAGTACTTTTACGTTCTCGTGAAAGGAAAGGTCAAAGTATATAACACCTCGGCAGAAGGCAAGGCGCTGATCGTATCGTTCAAAACGGCGCTAGAGGCGATTGGTGATATTGAATATGTGCAGGGGATCGACTTTATGAATTCAGTTGAGGCTGTATCGCCTGTGCATTTGATCGGCGTCCACTATCGATGGCTTCATCAATATGGGAAGCATGATCCGCCTCTGCTTCAATTTCTGCTCAACATGATTACGACGAAGTTTTGCATGAAATCAGATTCCTTGAGCTTTAATTTGATGTATCCGGTGGAGGCGCGCTTGGCGAGTTATCTCTTGTCGATATCGTATGATGAATCGGATCCGCGATTTAATGGACAGCTTAATGCGGTGAGTTTGCGGGATGTAGCCAACTTCATTGGCACCAGTTATAGGCATCTGAATCGAGTTATCCATAAGTTCTGTGAAGAAGGCTTGGTCGAGCGCAGTCGAGGGTTTATTTCCGTGAAGGATCGGGAGCGATTGCGTACTCTGGCAGGCCATAATATATATGAAAGGTGAGAGGGGACGCTTATGATTGCAGGCTTAGTATTGGCGCTCATCGCTGGCTCGCTTGTTGGTGTGCAGAATGTGTTCAACAGTAAAGTAAATGAAGGCGTGGGAACGTGGACGACTACAGCAATCGTGCTGGGCATGGGATTCCTAGCGTCACTCACCATTGGCCTCTTAGTGGAAGGAAAGCAGCTATTTGATTTGCCTAATATGAAGACATGGTACTGGTTCAGCGGCATCATCGGGGTCGGTGTCGTGCTTAGTGTGGTACAGGGAGTGAAGCGGCTTGGCCCGACGTTTGCCATCTCGATTGTGATGGCGTCCCAGATTAGTTTTGCGCTGTTGTTCGACTCCTTGGGGTTGCTTGGCCTCGATCAGGTTCCTTTTACGGGAAAACAAGCAATCGGGGTTTTGATCATTATTGGCGGCGTTATTGTATTTAAGACGGGGAAAAGAGTAGAACCGCTGTAGATTCCCTATCTACTTCGTTTTTTTTAGATACGCGCTGGATACGATGCTGGATGTAGAGGATGGATACCAGTGGAATGATTTCTATAAGAAGATAGACGGGCATGTGATGGCAACGGTCACTGAATCGCTTGTTGTGTTGAAGTAGCGGGTCGATGGTTTCTCTGGGGTGATGAAGGGGCTGGCTTAGTGTTCGTTCTGGATCTTTGTTGAAAAGGAAGGAAGGGCCACAACATCCACTTTGCCGTGGATGTTGTGGCCCTTGTATGCGTGAAAGGTTATTGCAGATTGCAGGTTGAAGATTAAAGACTGAAGATTGAAGTTAGGAGCACCTTCACTTCCGCTACTACCAATTCGATCCGCCGGAAGAATTCTTATTGTCGCCTCCCCAGCTAGACCCGCCCGAGCTATTGGAGTTGTTCGAGCTGGATCCGCCCGAGTTGTTGCTATTCGAGTTGGAATTATAGCTGGTCGATCTACTGGTTTGCTCTCGGCGTCTTTCCTCTTCGCGTCTGCGTTCCTCTGCTCGGCGAGCCTCTTGGCGTCTTCGCTCCTCCGCCCGGCGGGCTTCTTCCCGGCGCCGTTCCTCTGCGATCACAGCATCATAGGCGGCATTCATAGCGCTAATAATGCCTGCCACCGCAGCAGCTTCCTGACTGGCGCGTGCGTATTCGCCGCGGTACATATAGTCATTCGCAGAGGACATGATCTGCGAATATTGGGAGTCAAAGTGAGATAATCTTACTTTTCGGTTTGTACGATGATACGTGGAACGATACCGTGCTTCCATGTCATTCATCGTGCGTTCTGCATCGCGCTTCACAATGGCAGTTCGCTCGACATCTTGCAAGTAGGCTTCCGCTTCGCGTGCATATTGCGAGCTTAGCTCTGATTGTAAGTCAATGTCATAAGGAGGCTGGGCGAGCAACTGCTTCAGTCCGGAGTCCAGCTTCATCAAAGATTCTTCCGCATATCGCCATGCTTGCACGAGACGATTGCGCCTAATGGCATCTTGGGCGCGGGTGTAAGCTTGTTCACCGCTCTTCATCTGTCTGTTGATTAGTTCGAGCGCCTGATCCAATTTCATGACGAGTTCTTCATATTGTCTTTGATTGCGATCCTGATCCTGCCAAGCTTGCAGCATGCCATCAAGCTCCTGACGAGCCATCTCGTATTCCTGCACTTCTTCCGAAGAGAGGGAACGCACATTGTCCAGTCTGGAACGCATGTTGGCAATGACGGAAAGCCCGTTATGATACAGTTCCCAAGCATGATTCCAGTAGTTGGAACGGTATGTATGGCTAATTCGCTGGTGCAGCCCATTCATGTGCCGCTCTTCTTCTGGCAGGTTGGAAAATCTATTCGCGATGGCTTGGATGTCCTCCGCATTTTTCAGCTTCAAATCTGCCAGCCGCTGTGTCATATGTACAGCATCCGTCAGGTGCTGGCCTCTGCGTTCTGCCAATTGCACAGCTTCGGAAATATTGCCGCTCCGCAGTTGTTCTAGCATCCGTTCATTCGTGTCTCTAGCTTGCTCCAGACAGCCGTAAGGGTCGATGCGGATTAGCTTGAGTCTATGTTCTTGTACGATGCTTTCAAAGCGGGTGCGACTGCTGGCTACTTCATTCGGAAATTGCTGGTACAGATTGGCGTAATGAGCGATGGACGCAATATCCTGCGCCAATTGCTCGATCTCTACCTTGGAGGTGTCCATGATGGCATTGGCACCCATCGGATCGAAGGTATCCATATCATCCACGGTTTGCACACGGCTGACGAGCGTATGGTAGCGTTGGTCGATTGCCTCAAGCGTCCAACCACGCGTACTGATTTCTTGGCGGTATTCGTATTCGAGCTGCTGAAGACGTGCTCGCGCTTCACGAATGCTGTCTACGAGCTGGCGCTCCGTGACCTCGATTTGTTCAATTTGCTTCGTTAGCTCTGCTGCTTCTTTTTCTCGCGTTTGCCGCACGTTGTCTGCCGCATCGAGTTGGCTTTTGAATTTCGGCAGCAGCGTGTGGGCGAAGCTGATCTGCTTCATTTCCTTCAAGCTGGACTCCAGCGCAATGATGGATGCCGTTAATTGCTGCTCGATAGCCGCAGCTTGCTGCTGCGTCGCGCCTTGATACAGCTCGGTGTAGTGGTGCACACGCTCGAGCGCTTGACTGACAGTGGCCATCACGGCAGGAATTTGGGTACGCAGCTTGCGCAGCCGCTGAACCTGCCACATCCATGCAACTAGCAAGATGCACAATGCAGCTAAGCCTGCTGTTATACCGACCCTAGGCCACGGAATGCTATTCCAGAAAAGGACGAGCGCACTTGGACCTTCCGGTTCCTTCGGCACAGTTACGGGCTGACTTTCATTCTCCGATGCGGGCTTCGATTGTTTGTTGCCGGATGGGAGATCTTTAGCAGGCTTCTCCGGCGTTGGTACAATCGGCACAGGCTTCAATTGTTTGGTCGCTTCCATAAGCGTTATAGTGGCCCTAGCGAAATTGCCCTCTTTCGCCTTCGGAATAAAATGTTTGTCAACGAATGTGCTGAGCTTAGAGCGAGACGAGTCATCATTGGGCAGTGCGTCGATCTTCTCTTGCAAAGCCGGATTGTTGAAGTTCATCTCTACGCGCCGATCTTCCTTAGACAATAGGATGAGGATGTCATCCGCTGTCAACTTCCATTTGTGATATACTTCGGTTGCATATTCTGCTGCATCCTGGCCATCCAAACGATTAATAGTCAGGAGATAGAACGTATAGGGCTTCCCCTTGGCAGCTCGCTCGATATAGGGAATCGATTCTTTAGGAATCATCTTGGCTATATCTCGCACTATGCCCGATTTGCTCGGAATAGCGTCTGCCTGAACAATTCCCGGATGAAGCAACATGACAATCATCATGATGGCGGACAGCCATCGCATTGCATTCTTCACGGTGATCCTCCGTTTCCAGTCGTGTGTTATGTTATTGGTGCCTATTTCCTATTACGTATTACGTTTGATACAAGTATAAGGTGCAGTCGGAAGCGGGAAAAGAACTTTTCTTACAGGGATTGTCATGGTGAGTTGTAGAAGTACGAAGGACGAGCAACTAGGAAAAGTGCAGCCAGCAGGGCTGGATGAGAGCATTTAGGAGTGTAGCCTATATCCAGTACAACAGATGCACGCACTTGAAAATAGAGGGAATTTCACACAAGTCGTGCAGATGTAGAGTAGCTTGCAGAGTTGATGGATATGAAAATAAAATAGAAAGTACAGCCTGTAGAGCAGGCTATAACATAGATAGGTGGAGATAAGATGCGCATATATCGAACATTATTATTTGACGTTGATGATACATTGCTTGATTTCAAGGCAGCGGAGAATATGGCGCTGCGTTTGTTGTTCGAAGGACAGCAGATCGAGCTGACAGAAGAAATGGAAGCCCATTATAAACAGATGAATCAGGGATTGTGGAGGGCGTATGAAGAGGGAAAGATCAATCGCGACGAGGTGGTGAACACTCGATTCTCTCTACTTTTGAAGGAATATGGGCATGAAGTGGACGGTGTTCTGTTGGAGCAAAAATATCGAGGCTATTTGGAACAGGGACATCAGCTCATTGACGGGGCTATGGAAGTAATTACGAAACTGCACGGCGCGTATGATCTGCATATTGTGACGAATGGCGTGTCTAAGACACAGGATCGAAGGCTACGTGATTCTGGTTTGCATCCGATGTTTACGAGTATTTTCGTATCGGAGGATACAGGGTACCAGAAGCCGATGAAGGAATTCTTTGATTTTGTGTTCGCGCGCATTCCTAATATTGACCCGCAGCTGGCATTGATTATTGGGGATTCGTTAAGCTCAGATATGAAGGGCGGCCAGCTGGCAGGTCTGGATACCTGTTGGTTCAATCCCGAAGGGAAAGCGAATGAAACGGATATTGTTCCAACCTATGAAATTCGCTCGCTTCAGGAGCTGTATCAGATATTAGGATTGAAGTGAGAGCATTGGAATAAATCATTGTCTAGAAACGCAATAGACTTGATATAATACTAATAATAGAGAGGGAAAAGGTAGGTGATAGGTGTGGATCTTGCTTTGATTGATGAGTTAAAGAATAGATTGGATTCGCTGCGGCCACTACCTGCCGAAGCCGTTCGGAATTTAGAGGAAGTATATCGTGTTGAATGGACGTATAACTCGAATGCGATTGAAGGAAATACACTGACGCTGCTTGAAACGAAGCTTGTGCTCGAACAGGGGTTAACGATCGGTGGAAAAAAGCTTCGGGAGCATTTTGAAGTTATTAACCACGCTGAAGCTATTGCCTACATTCAAGAGCTCCTTCGTCAGGATCGAGAGCTAACTGAGTATGTGGTGAAATCAATTCATCATCTTGTTCTTAAAAATATCACTGACGACGCAGGACGATATCGAATGGTCAATGTCCGTATATCAGGTTCACAGCATGTTACGCCCCATTATACGGTTGTTCCTGATAAGATGGAAGAGCTCATGAAATGGTACGAGAATCAGCAAGGATTGATGCATCCGGTGCTGCTGGCTGCTGAATTCCATTTTAGATTTGTATTTATACATCCTTTCTCAGATGGAAACGGCCGGACTGCAAGACTTCTTATGAATCTAATTCTGATGAAGCACGGATATCCTCCTGCCATTGTGAAGGCGGCGGATGCTGCCAGAATGCGATATTATGAGACGTTGGAGGAAGCAAGCGTCCAAGGTCAATTGGCGCCTTTTATTCAATTGATTATGGAGTGTGTTGCAGATAGTCTGCAGGCGTATTTATTCGCTGTGGAATAGTAAGAAATGAGGCTGTCTTACGGTCATGTTAAAAATGACGGCAAGGCAGCCTCGTTCTATGTTCGGATGCTATTGTACAGTACTTACATTACTTCCAATGTCCACCCTCTACGATAATGTCGTCTGGGGAGACATCCGGACCAAGTTCGTCTTTTACATATTTATCGTACAGCTGCAGCAGGAATTTCTCTTTTCCCAACGTCTCCAGCTCTTGATTCACCCAATCGCGCAGCTCAGTATTGCCTTTCTTGACAGCTGGCGCGATCGGCGCCTCTTTCTCCAGCTTTTCTGGAATAAGGGCGAAGCCAGGGTTTTTTCGTGCCCAAGCGAGTAGGATGAAATTATCCTGTGCGTACCCATCGCCGCGTCCATCCTTCAATGCTTGTAGGGATTCGGTGTTTTTCTCGAATTTGACCAGTTCAACGTCGGGGTAGTTTTTGGTGAAGAAAATATCAGCTGTCGTTCCCTTCGTTACGATAACTTTCTTTCCTTTCAAATCAGCCAACGACTTAATGCCACTCTTATCGTTTACGAGTACTTGTGTAGTCACCTTCAAATTTGGATTTGTAAAATCAACAATTTCCTTGCGCTCATCGGTCACGGTCATGTTGGCCACAATCAGATCTACCTTATCGCTTTGCAAATACGGGATACGACCTGCTGGCTCCACGACGACGAACTCAATTTTGCTCTCATCCCCAAGCAGATCCTTCGCGAAGCGTCTCGCTAAGTCATTATCGAAGCCAAGCAACTCTCCCTTCTCATTCGTGAACCCGAATGGGGGCTTATCGGAGAACACACCTACGAGAATTTTGCCGCGTTCTTTAATTTTGCTCAGTGCACCGGTATCTGCACTTGATGATTTCCCGCTCTCTTGCTGCGTTGCCGTGGTTGGTTGTTCCTTCGCGCCACTGCCTGCATCGCTTCCGCTGCTGCTTGAGCCGCATGCGGACAATAGCCCGACCGTGAGCAGTACCATCAATAAGGTGAACCCCAATTTGTTCTTCATCCAATCTCTCTCCTTTTCCATGTTTCAATGTCCAAAAATTTATCCAAAAAGCGCCGGGCTCGTTCGGTTCTGGGATCTGCAAAGAAAGCATCCGGCACTCCTGTCTCGCATATTCGGCCTTCATCCATAAATACAATCCGATCAGCTACAGCACGGGCGAACCCTATCTCATGGGTCACGATAACCATCGTCATGCCTTGTTCCGCCAATGCAAGCATAACTTCCAGCACCTCGCGCACCATCTCGGGATCAAGCGCAGCCGTCACCTCGTCGAAGAGGATGACCTCGGGATTCATGCATAGTGCCCGCACGATCGCGATTCGCTGCTGCTGGCCGCCCGACAGCTGACGAGGATAGGCGTCCTTCTTGTCTAGCAATCCGACGCGCTCTAGCAGCTTCTCGGCTTGAACGATCACTTCTGCACGGGGACGCCTCTGGGCCTTGATTGGTCCGAGGAGGATATTATCGAGCACCGTCAGATGGGGGAATAGGTGATAGCTTTGGAACACCATTCCAATCTGTTGGCGAATGTGCTGCCAGCGCGTTGCTGGATTGGTCAATTCTTGACCGTGGAACCGAATGCTGCCGCTCTGCGTTGTCTCGAGTCCATTTAGACACCGAAGCAGCGTGCTCTTGCCGCAGCCGCTTGGTCCGAGTATAACGGTCACTTCTCCTTGAACAATTTGCAGGTTGATGTCCCGCAACACCCAATGCTTGCCGAACGACTTGCCGACATTGGATAGTTCAAGCAATGCGTCGGGCATGAATGATTCCTCCTTTCTTTTCAATCAGTGGGATATTAGGATAGCAGCTTGTGCTCCAGCCTTCTTGATAAGGCCGATAACGGATAGCACAGTATGAAATAGAGCAGGAATAATGCGCCGTAAATAAGGACGGCCTCACCTGTGCGCTCTATAATTTGCTGCCCCGTCTTGATCACTTCGGTTACGCCGATAAGAACAGTCAGTGATGTCGTCTTGATGATGCGTGTGTACACATTAATCGTAGGCGGGATCATGCGTCGCAGCGCTAGTGGGAGCAGAATGTATGTGTACAATTGCAGGGTGCTGAGTCCGATTGCCTTGCCGGCTTCTCGTTGACCTTGCGGCAATGAGATAAGGGCACCTCGTGCAACCTCTCCAACTTCAGTGATCCCCCAGAGTGACAACACCAGTACTGCACATACAGAGCTTGGAACATCCAGACCGAAGAAGATTGGAAGCCCGAAGAAGAAAAAGAACAGCCATACCAAAATCGGGATAGAGCGAAACAATTCCAGATAAGTACGGGTAATCAGCCGCAGCCAAGGACTAGCAGAGGTACGCAGGGCACCGAATAGAAGGCCGCCAATCGTGCTTAGGGCAATGCTCCAGATGGCGATAAGCCCTGTCTGATACAACCCCTTGGCAAGTTGGGGAAGCGATACGACAAGCAAATCAAGTCCCGAACTGGCCATGCTGGAACCTCCTTTCCAGCCAAGACAGCACAAAGGATAATGGCAGGAACAACAGCAAGTACAGGGCCGTCATCATGAGGAGCATTTCATAGGTTTTGTAATACAGTGCAATGTAGTTCGTAGTTGTGTACAAAATTTCCGGCACGGCAACTGCAGATACAACCGTCGTTTCCTTTAGGAGAAAAATAAAATTGGCAAATAAGGACGGTATTGCAATCCGCAGCGCTTGCGGTAGGACGATGACGCGAAATAATTGCCAACGGGATAGCCCGAGTGCCAATCCTGACTCCAGCTGAGACTTGGGAACGGCTTCGATTCCAGCGCGGAACACCTCAGTCAAATACCCGCCACCGAGAAACGTCATCGCCAGTAAGGCTGTGGTGTAGCTGGACATGCGAATTCCGATACTTGGCAGTGCAAAGTACAGGAAGAACAATTGAATTAATAAGGGTGTATTGCGAGCTAACTCGATGTAGGCACGTACAATTGCGGTCAATATCGGTACTCGGAAATACAAGAGAATCGAGTTGAACACGGCAACGAGCAGGGAAGCAATGATGGCCGCACCAGCAATTCCGATCGTGACAAGGGCTGCGTGTACGAAGTCGGGTACATGTTCCAGCATGAAGGGGGTATCGAGTGTCATGTTAGCCGGTCTCCCCCCCGTGAATTGGACTGCCTGCCGGAGACAGTGCTTCTTCTGTTCAAGGAATCACCAGGCTCCAAGATAGGGATGCTGGTCTGGACGACATGTGGGTATTTCAAGCCGAGCCCAGTATTGATCGCAACGACAGTGTCGTTGTCCTGGATCCAGCCGCTATCCCGTAATCGGCGTGCGGCGACGAATGTAGATGCGCCTTCCGGGCAGATGAAGGTTCCCTCGAGCTCAGCAATAAGGCGCTGCTCGCCCAATAGTGCGCGATCATCCACCGCAATTGCACAGCCCTCAGTTCGGTAGATGGCATCCAATATTAGAAAGTCTCCTAGTGCCTTCGGTACATTGATGCCGAACGCAAGGGTAGAAGCATTTGGCCAAGGTATCGACTCGGTGTGCTTGTTCTTCCAAGCCTCGACGATGGGGGCACATCCCGCAGATTGGACGGCAACGAATCGAGGGAGCTTGCCTTGAACCCAGCCTAGTGCCTGCAATTCCGTCAATGCCTTATAAATGCCGATGAGGCCGACACCGCCTCCTGTTGGATACAGGATGACATCGGGCAGCTTCCAGCCTAGTTGCTCGGCAATTTCGAAGCCGATCGTCTTCTTGCCCTCGATTCGGTAAGGCTCTTTTAGTGTAGAGGCATCATACAGGCTGCCATCGTCGCTGAGCGCTTGGGAGATAATTTTGCCGGCGTCACTAATTAAGCCATTGACCAGATGGAGCCGAGCTCCTGCAATTGTGCATTCGCTGCGTGTAATAGCAGGGGCGTCTACTGGCATGATGACTATGGAGCGTATGCCCGCGCGAGCTGCATAGAGTGCCCAGGCTGCTCCTGCATTGCCATTCGTGGGCAATGCTAATTCCTGAACGCCGAGCTCCTTGGCTTTGGATACACCAACAGCCGCGCCGCGGGCCTTGAAAGAGCCGGTCGGCAGGAGCCCATCATCCTTCATATACAACTGGGGAATACCAATTCGGTGTCCAAGCTTGGGCAGGGGAAGGAGAGGGGTGAGACCTTCTCCTAAAGAGATCACGTTCTGCTTCAGCTCGATTGGGAGCAGCTCATGATAGCGCCACAAGCTTGGTTCTCTTGCAGCCAGTTCAGAGCGTCGGACAGTGTCCTTCAGCTCATCCAACCGATAGGCTACAAGTAATG
>NZ_JMDX01000035.1:0-36000 GCF_000935845.1 Paenibacillus sp. E194 | reverse complement strand
TATGGCAAACGTGCATCCGAATGCAGACGGCTCTTATTCCTTTGAAGAGAAGAACTGTCCAATTTCAAAAGTTGCTTGCAGGTACGTCCATGCCTGCCGATGCGAGCTTCAATTATTCCGCTCCTTGCTCCAAGCTCAAGTAGAGCGTACAGCATGTATGGCTGAGGGCGGAAATGTGTGCAGTTATCGCATTACGCCAATTCGTAAATGTAATATCGATAATTGAGCATGTGCAATAAAGCTTCCCTAACAGGCTTTTCGAGCATGCTCTTTTGTTACCTTCATATTTAACTCTATAACATCGGCATGTTTCGAATTATGACACTATCATTAGCGCATGAATGGATGTATAATAATGGATGATGTTTTGCGGAAACCTTTTGCGGTCAATCTGCATCCAAGTAGTAGAACAATTGCATTAATAGCGTCATTGCAATGATAGATTAGCATCTAAGAGGGAGGTGAATGGGTAATCCATAATTGTAGAATCAGGATTCTTATGGCTGCCCGTCCTGCATTTTGCCTGAATGCCGCATGATAAGTCGCAGTTGGTTATACCAGCTGATGAAAAGCGATTTGGAATGACACATTCACGCAAAAATAGGAGGAAGTACAATGATAAACTATCAAGTAATGACGGAAGCTCAAGTGGACAAATTGAAGGAAATCGATCGCTCGGAGCATATTGAGCTGATTTATGAGATGACTGACGGCAAGATGACGGAAATCCATGCGAACCACGAATGTCCGAATTGGGACATCGAGCAGCTGCAGGAGATGGAAGAACGATATGTATACGAACTGCAGAACGGCGGTATGGCCGTTGGTGCTTTCGATGGAGACACCTTAGTAGGCTTCGGCGTATTGGCTCATCAATGGCGCGGGGAGCAGCACGACCAGCTTCAGGTTGATCTCATGTATGTATCTCGGACTCATCGCAGACAAGGGATCGGATCGCGCATTATGAATGAGTTGGCGGAAGAAGCGAGAAAAAGGGGCGCAAAGCACCTCTATGTTTCTTCAACGGAAACTCGCTCGGCGGTATCCTTTTACAAGAGCAATGGCAGCCAGTTGACGGATGAAGTAGATCCTGAGCTCTTCCAGAAAGAGCCGAAGGATATCCATATGCTGATTACGCTATAGTGGTACGCAGCAGGATCGCTGTATTGCACACGAAGGTCTGCTTGACGTTTGCTACCGTCACAGAGCCGTGGACGGTTTTGAGCCCGACGTAATGGTTATTTGGAGGGTGTAGAATCTTGGAGCACAGTTTCTTTGTGAGCCAGAATGAGCAAGACTATTATCCCCGCTTTGCTTGCGGAGTAGCGAGCATGATGATGTTGTTGTCTTATCACAAGATGAACTTGGGGTTCTCGTTTGTGCAACTGGCAGATGAGCTGCGCTTGGCGGTTCCTCCCTTGGAAAAGGGATACAAGGAAACGGATCCGCAAATTGGAGTATATCCGGAAGATGTGTTTCGGTTCCTATACAAGCGGGATATTCCGTTTCGAATGTCGTTCTACGAGGAAGAATGGGAAGCTTGCTTACTCGACGGCCCGATTATGGCTATGGTTTCGGTGGAACGTGACAGGGAGGAAGAGGATGAAGACGATTGCGAAACGGAAGCCCACTGGGTAGTACTGATTCGGAAAGAAGAGAATCACTTTTATTATCTAGATCCTTGGTATACGTCGGATTTCGATTATTGTCGGGTGATAAGTGAAGAAGATTTTTTCGTTTCGTACACAGGGATCGCCTGTCAGATTATTGCATAGCCGGAAAGCGGGAAAGTCAGATCTTATTGAACAATCACTATTTCCACGACAAGGGGCAAACTCAAATAAGCCTGAAGATGAAAGTATTGCGCGATGCTCGTTAGATTGGGTGTAATGATTCAGTGCCGGCGTGTTAGCCGGCACTTTTTCAGTTCATTCTTTTTGAAAACATATATGAAAAATTCAGGAAAAAGTGAAATCAAAGCAGCTATAAACCGATGAAAGGATAGTAAGACATATAGAAAAAAAAGGGGGAAACGAAATTGAAGGCAATCGGCTTGCTGTTGGGAACTCCGGAAGGCAGCATTGAGATACAATCATATTTCTAATGGAGGTCGACAATGAAACGGTTAATTTCAGCGTTGCTATGCCTTATGTTAACCCTCACGGCTCATTCAGGTTCGGTGCAAGCCAAAGTGAATAGTGGAAGTACTGTTAGCGAACAGCAATATACACGTATCGGCGAGGATTACGACATTCTTGACGAGAATGTGTTACTGGACAAAAAGGACGGTAGCATTTGGACTTGGGTCTTGAACAAAGATTATTTAGAAACTTTAGATTTCTATGTAGGTGAAATGTACCACATTCCGGGCTTGCAGGATGTGAAGCAATTTAGATACAAATCGCGTGAGATAGACGGTAGAGATATTATTAACTACGTTGCGTTAAAAAAGGACGGAACCGTTTGGTATTGGGACTCAAAAACTGGCGAAGCCGACGCCACTATTATACATAGCCCTATGAATACTCCGTCGCCCATCAAAGATTTGGATAACGTAACTTCAATCGTCGCCGATTTTTTCGACAGCTATAAATTCAAGACCTTGTTCGTATTAAAATCAGACGGTTCGGTGTGGAGTTGGGGAAGCGAAATAGGCGATGCCACGTCGACTCCGATTCAATCCAAGCTGCTTGATGATGTCGCATCCATAAATTCTGCGCGCGGTTTGGTATACGCGGTTAAGAAAGACGGTTCGGTATGGAGGTGGAGTACAAGTTCGTACCTTCCGGATTATATCTCTGAAAACAAAGGGCCCGAGCAGATCAAAGGACTTGTCAATATCGTCAATATACAGCTAAGCGGTTATGAAAACTTTGCATTCAAGCAAGATGGAACGGTCTGGTCCTGGCCTGCGTATGAGTCTGAAGCGATTCCCAAGCAAATACACCAAGCAACAGGCGCTCGGGCTATGGTTGAGTTTTAGCATGATGTCGCGCATGATGTTGCTAGATCAATTTATTGACACCATGTATTCTTTACAAACGAATGATCAGCTTTGGTCCGTGTACAACGATGATAAAGTATTCCCCGGGCTTACGGATATCGCTACCATATACCTTAAGCACCGGGACAAATATTCTACATGGTATTATGCGTTCAAAAAGGACCAGACATTGTGGGCGTGGGATAATAGTTATGCTTCCTTGCCAAAGCTTGTTGTGTTCACGAAAGGCACGGCAGCTGACATTCGTTCTGGGACAACAGAAACACCGAATGGCGAACGTACTGGAACAACAGAGACACCAACTGGGAAGCGTCCTGAGGCAGTAGTTCAGCCAGAAAAACGAACATCGCCTGAAATCAGCCTTTATCCATTTATAACGATGCTGCAGCCTGGCGGACAACAGCCGATAATCGCAACCAACGTGGTTCCCGGGACTCAGATTACGTATACCATTGACGATCCGAGCATTGGTACCCTGGCCAATGTGAATGGTGTACCGGTTGTAAAAGCGATCAACTCGGGACAAACCATTGTGCGCGCTACCATAAGCAGACCTGGTGTACCGAATGAGACGACTTATGTATTGCTGTATGTCGTGGGTGGCAGCATGCAGTCCAATACGTATCTCACAGCTGTCCGTTCGCTTCCTGACATTGACAAGCAGAATCCGCTTATGGTGGAAGGATTGACACAAGCAGGAGAGCTTGTGATCTCCGCCGCAAGCACTGAGAAGATGACTCCTGTTAACGGCCAGTTTGTGATCACATCCGAGCTGATTGCACGTTTAGCTGGAAATGCGTCTAAGGAGAAGTCAGCAATACAGCAGACGCTATCAGAGAATAAGATTACACTTGCGAGAGAACTGATTGTGAATGCGGAAATTGTGACTTTGTCCAATCCAAATGAATATGTGTTCAAGCTTAATAAAGAAGGCTTAGTGGGCCGGAAGGATATTGACTATATTACCGTTCATGCAGGGGATGCGAAACTCGTATTCAATGTTGCGAACGCAGAGCGACTGTTCCAATCGCAGCCGGTTATCGTCATTCGTTTTGTAAAAGAGAGTAACGGCGGATATCGCATTCAATTTCTAAATGAGCAAGGGCAGGAGCTTTCGGGCATACCAAGTAATATTCAGCTCATTCTTCCTACTAGTCAAATCGATGCGACAAATACAAGTATGTTCTATGTGAATGGGAAAGCAAAGGAGCCGATCGGTGGGAAGTATAATCCGTCCAAAAACGGCATGGAAGCAGAAATTAATCGTTCTGGAACCTATCTTGTAGAGGAGAATTCAAAATCATTCCCGGATATGAACGGAAGAGATCCAGAGTTGATGCAAGCGGTGCAGTTTTTAGGCTCCAAAGGAATCGTTTCTGGAAAAGGCAACGGCAATTTTATGCCCGATTCTCTGCTAACCCGTGCAGAGTTCACGACGATGCTGGTCAAAGTGTTTAACGCTATGGATGAAACGGCGAAGGAAAGCTTCTCGGACGTGGAGCCGCCGCAATGGCATTATCCATTTATCGCTTCTTCCGAAAAAAATCATATCGTTGAAGGTTATCCTGACGGAACCTTTAAGCCGGATCGTACGATAGAGCGGCAAGAAATGACCGCTATTGGCGCAAGATTCCTGCATGAGAGGAAGCATTATTTTTACCCTTCGAATCCGGAGGAGTACTTAAATCGATTTGTAGATAAAGAAACGGTATCCAAGTGGGCTAAGCCAACGATGTCCTTGGCGGTGAAGCAGCGCTTGATCGATGTTCCCGCCGATAAACAGATTAAAGCAAGAGAGGCGGTTACACGCGGGGAAGCCGCACGAATGCTGTATCGTCTTTATTTACAGCTATAATCCTGCATTGACTTACAAGCGATACCAGCTTCGATATAAGTCGTTTATCTAGATAACTTCTAGCAGCTATTAGAGAAAAGAGCAACAAGTTCGTCGTATTTGAATGATTCGATCTCGACTTGCTACCGCTCCATACTGATGGTTCCATACTTACCGCTCCACTAGGAGCGGTTTTTTTATTGCTTGTTTATCCGTACAACCGCCATCTTACTCCGTCTGCCGGTGGTCAGGAAGAAACGGAAGGTAGTAACATGATTCTATTGATAATGGTTCTCACTATTGTCATTGATCAGTTTAGAACTCGCAAAGGGGAAGTAGAGAAGATGAAAACAATGAAACGATTCACGGTAATGTTATGTGCATGTCTGCTGCTGATTGCAGGATGCGGCAATCATGATGCCAATGATGTCAAGGAAAATGCAGACAAAGAGAAAGAAGTGGTACAGCAGACAGTTGCGGGCAATAAAGCAGCATCAGCGGCAGCGTACCCGCGAACGATTACACATTTGTCCGGCAAGACGATCGTGGAAGCGAAGCCGCTTAAGATCGCAACGCCTTATATATCCTTTGTCGATTATATGGCCGTATTGGACACGTATCCGATTGCCGGTCAAGGAATTGAAATTATCGAGCGGAATTTCCCCAGCTTGAGCAAGCAAATCGCAGGCAAAGGAATTCAGGACTTGGGTATGGAGACCAATCTCGAGAAGCTGCTGGCGGTTCAGCCGGATTTGATCATCGCGGCAGATGATATGAAGGAGCAGTATGAGCGATTGTCGCAGATCGCCCCGACGGTTATTTTTCCGCAGGCTGGAGAATGGCGAGAAACGCTGAAGCAAATTGCTGAAGTCATTGGCGAGGAGGAGAAGGCTGAGCAGGTGCTCGCGGAATTCGATCGCAAGAGCGCGGAGTATAAGGAAAAACTGGCGTTCCGCCAGTATGAGTCCGTTCTATTTACGATGTATAGCGACAAAGAGATGTTTGTCATGTGGAATGACGGTCGATTTGATCCCTTCTATAAGGGACTTGGATTGAAGCCGGTAGAAGCTGCACAAGCGAACGGACAAATAACGCTCGAAAGCCTTGCTGCCTTGAACCCGGATCATTTGTTCGTCATCAATAACTGGCAGAAACCGATCCAAGGCGGTGTTAGGGAAGCGATGAAGATCAGCAAGGTGTGGAACAGCATGAATGCCGTCAAGAACAACCGGGTGTATGAGCTTGCAGACCCTTCACTGCCTGGGCCAATGGCATTGGCGAAGATCGACGGGATCGAAGAGATCATGCAAGCTATGGGGAAAAAGGATCAGTAAGATTAGATGGCTCCATAGTTCCAGTTATTCGCTGTTCGTTTTAGATTGACGTTTGGAATAAGGAAGGGAGATGCTGCATCATGGCAACGACACCATTGCCGTTTATGCTGCGGCTGGTACAGAAGCAGCGCGTCAAACTATTCGCCTCCTGTATCTGCTCCGCGACAGGCGCTGTATTTGCTTTGGTTCCGTACGTGCTTGTGTTCCGCATCACGGATCTCTTGCTGCGCTCGACTGTGGAGTGGCACGGCATACGTTGTCTCATTCTTATGGCCTTTATTTCGATATTGCTGCGCTTCATCTTGATGGGGGCTTCGACGATGCTGGCGCATGCCGCAGCATTTCATGTGCTTTATGATTTGCGTGTGTGCTTGATCGATAAGCTCGGCAAACTGCCGCTTGGCTTTTTCAGTGAACAACACTCAGGACGTGTAAAAAAAATCGTAGCCGATGATGTGGAGCGAATTGAGTCTTTCATCGCTCACCATCTTCCGGATTTGACGGCTTCCCTTGTGGCACCATTGTTAATGATAGCATACTTATTCAGTGTGGACTGGAGGCTTGCGATCGCCGCCTTGCTGCCGATTCCAGCAGCTTATGCGGTTCAGGGCATTATATTTTTGCGTGGAAGACGCTCAGAGGATATGAAACAAATGCATCATTTATCGGAAACGATGAACGGCGCAATTGTTGAGTTTGTCCATGCGATGCCTGTCATTAAATCGTTTAATCAAACCGTACATTCCTTCGCCCGCTATCGCAACTCTGTTGAAAGCTATGCAGCACTGTGGGGGGAGATTGCGCGCAAAAAAACGCCACTGTATACGCTGTTCCTGCTTCTATTGGAATCGGGATTGCTGTTTATTATGCCGTTGGGAGCTTGGATGTACGGTCAAGGATATGTGACCTTCCCTGTGCTTGCATTGTTCCTGCTGCTCGGTGTCGGATTAACTGCACCGCTGCGACAGATTTCTACTTTGGCCCATATGATGCAGAACAACATGGAGGGGGTTCGGCGTATTCAAGCTGTTAGCAGAAGAGGAGCTGTCATCCTCCATGACCGTCTGCACGGGGAACATGCCAACCACCCGATTCGATATTTCCTTTCAAAATGTCACGTTTGCGTATGAGAACCGGGAAGTGCTGCAAGGCATTCATTTTACGGCAGAGCATGGTAAGGTGACCGCACTCGTTGGGCCTTCAGGAGCGGGCAAGTCAACAGCAGTTCAGTTAATCGCACGTTTTTACGAGGTTTCAAGTGGAGCGATTCAGATTGGCGGGATTGATATCCGCTCGATCCCACCAGAGCAATTGATGGATATGGTGTCGTTTGTGTTTCAGGATGTTCCCGTCGTGAGTGATACAGTAGCAGCTAATTTGCGCATGGGAAAAGAGGAAGCTCAGGACGATGAGCTGATATCTGCCGCTCAAGCTGCGCAGGCTCATGAGTTCATTATGGCGATGCCAAACGGCTACAATACGTTGATTGGAGAGGGCGGCGTGCACATCAGCGGCGGAGAACGACAGCGCATTGCAATCGCACGTGCCATTTTGAAGGATGCTCCGATACTTATTTTAGATGAAGCCTTTGCATTCGCAGATGCGGAAAATGAAGCGAAAATTCAGGACGCGCTGAGCAGACTGATGCATCAACGGACAGTCATCGTGATCGCACATCGACTGTCTTCGATAACAGATGCCGATTGCATCGTCGTGTTGAAGGATGGACGCGTATCCGGCATGGGCACGCATGACGAACTGCTTGCGCACAATCCGCTGTATGCCGGCATGTGGAAGGCGCATCGCGAAGCGGACGATTGGTCGCTGGAAGGGAAGGACGGGGCCTATGTTTGACACAATACGCTTCATAACCGGTCGTTCGGGAGCTTTATTCACGCGAGCCACACTCTTCACCATCGTGGAAATGGTCGCAAATGCCGCTCCAATGGGGCTGCTATTCGTAGTATTGATTTCCTTGTTCAACGGTACGCCTACGCCCTGGCAGATTGGCTGGTGGCTGGCGATTCTGCTGCTGTTATTTTGCGTACAAGCGATATTTGCGAGTCTGGGACAGATCGATGCGCAGCGCACAGGCGCATTGATCATGAAGGATGTGCGGCTGCGCCTAGGCGAACATTTGCGCAAGCTCCCGATGGGGTACTTTTCATGCAAGGATCAGGGGGATATTAGTCACACGCTCTTGGCAAATGTGGATGAAGTGGAAATGATTCTGACGCATCTGTTCAATCAATTTATCGGGGCGATTACACTGCCTATCGTAAGCGCACTGTTCCTGCTGCTTGTCGATTGGCGATTAGCGCTCGCTGTATTTGTATCCGTGCCCTTCGCCTTGCCATTATTATTCTGGTCGCAGCGGGTGATGGCAAAGCGCAGCAAGCAGCGGCAATCGGCAGCAGTGGCTGTGAACTCGCGTCTATTGGAATATGTGCAGACGATTCGACTTATGAAGGCTCACAATCAAACTGGCCAGCGTTTCAGGAGATTGGATCAAGCCATGGCGCGGCTGCGAGATGACAGTATACGAGTGGAGGCAATGACTTCGCCTGTTGTCATGCTGTTCTCCATCGTGCTGGAGCTTGGGTTTATCCTGCTGCTTATGGTGGGCTGCTACTTGCTGGAAGGCGGTTTTATCGACGTCTCTGTGCTGCTCATTTTTCTGGTTGTCAGCATGAAGTTCTATCAGCCACTCCGTGCGGCAGGCGCTTCACTGATTCAAATTCGCTATATGACCTCTGCAGGGGAGCGCATCAGGGACATTTTTGAAGAGGAGCCATTGGTAGAGTCTGCACAGCCCCAACTTCCGCAATCATACGAGATTGAATTTGATCACGTATCGTTCAGTCACGGGGATGCTAAAGTGTTACAGGATATTCATTTGCATATTCCTGAAAATAGCCTGACCGCTATCGTTGGGCCTTCCGGTGCAGGTAAGTCTACATTAGCGGGCTTGGTGTCACGTTATTGGGATGTGACGAAGGGAACTGTAAAAATTGGTGGCGTAGATGTGCGTGCGATAAGAAGCGAGGAGCTGTTAAGCCGAATTAGTACGGTGCAGCAGCAGCCATATCTCTTCAATGAAACGATTGCAGCCAATATTCGAATGGGCAAGCTGGACGCTTCGGATGAGGAAGTGGTGGAAGCGGCCAAGGAGGCTTATTGCCATGACTTCATTATGAAGCTTCCACGCGGTTACGCTACGATCGCTGGAGAAGGCGGAGCAATGCTGTCAGGAGGAGAAAACAGCGAATTGCTATCGCTAGAGCCATTCTCAAGGATGCACCAATCATCATTCTGGATGAAGCGATGGCCTCTCTGGATCCGGAGAACGAGATGCATTTGCAGCGCGCGATTAACAAGTTGACACAGCGCAAGACGGTGCTCGTCATTGCTCACCGTCTAAAGACAATCCGCGGAGCGGATAACATTGCTGTGGTCGAGCAGGGCCGGATTGCGGAGCAAGGCACACATGAAGAATTACTTGCGCAAGCAGGCACGTATCATTGCCTTTGGCAAGAGCAGCAGAAGATTGGCGGCTGGAAGATAGGGCGAGATGGAAGTTGAAGTAGGGGGAAATAGTTGGTGTGATTAGACAAATAGGGGGAAGAGAAGAATAGGGAGAAGGAAAGGTTCATAAAGAGATTCAAGAGATTCACTTAAGATATGTAAATCTAAGATTGATTAGAATATGATTTCGTCATGTCATATAGAGGTGTCTATGAAGTCGTTAAGGCAGGCTTCTTAGGCATCCTTTATTGTGTTAACTTCTTAAAACACCTTGAACTATAAGAGAAAATATTCCTCTTCTTCTATGAAACATGTATACTAAGTTGTGTAATTATACCTAATGATAGGTTTATAAAAAGAGAGGGGTAACTATCACATTATGCTAGCAAAGAAACGACGGAAAAGCACGCTGCGGCAAATATCAATCATGCTCGTCTGTGCTTTAGGATTTGTCTCTGCATTTGGAGGGCTATCGAACAGCGTCGCTGCGCAAGAATCCCGAAAAGAAGAAAAATCAGTATCTTTTCGGGACATTGATAACTCCTACGCCAAGGACGCAATTGTAAACTTGCAGCGCGCAGGCATTGTTGCTGGAGAAGGGGAAGGGAAGTTTTATCCTCAACGTGTAATTACACGTGCAGAAGCATCAAAATTAATCGTTCTTGCACTGGGTCTTGCACCAGATCAAACCTCTGCTCAAGCATTCAAGGATGTGCCTAAGGATAGCTGGTATGCTGGCTTCGTAGGTGCGCTTGTGAAAGCAGGTATTATTCAAGGAACATCTGCTAGTACATTTTCTCCACAAGATCAAGTAACGCGAGAGCAATTAGCTGTTCTATTTATTCGCGCACTAAGCTTGCATACTCAGTCTGTTGAGGAGAAGGATTATAAAGCAGTATCGGACTGGAACTCAGTTTCTGAGTGGGCCAAGTCTACGATCCAAATCGCATTGCGTATTGGATTTATTAAAGGAATCGATAATGGAAATGGTACGATTCGCTTCGAACCAAAGGCGGCGGCAGAACGTCAAGCCATTGCTTTGCTGACAAACGAAATGATGACGAATAAGTCTACATACTTGGAGCGAGCAAAAGGTTCATCCGAGGAATCAAAACCAGGTACAAATGATAAAGGCACGACAACACCGCCTGCTACGAACAGCAATGGAACCAATAACGGAGGAGGCAGTGGTTCAGGCGGTGGCGCAGGAAGTGGAGGCTCAAATGGTGGGGGCGGCGGATCCTCAGGAAATAACGGGGAAACACCGAAGACATCTTCACTCACTCCTGTTGTTACGGAAGAAATCTATAATGTAGCGGGCACGCAAATTACAGGATCTACTGAGAAAAATGCTACTGTGTCCATTCGTCATAAAGGCAAGGTAATCGCAGAACAAAAATCGAACGCAAATGGTGAATTTACAATCGATATCCCGAATGTCCATATGTTCTCGATTTCTGGCGGAGATACGATAGAAATCACAGCTAAGGCAGATGGCAAAGAAGTAAGTTCACCACTACAAAAAACCGTGAAGCAAGGTAGAAATCCTTCGGGTGCCAAGATTTATGGTTATATTGATGAAGATGGCGGAATTATTGGAACTTCAAAAGTTGCAGCAACACTGCAAGATATGATTGTAATGAAGCAAGATGGCTCAGTCATTGAATGCAAGGAATCTGACGCTGTGGTGGATGGGGTATGTGCGCTTGCTCTAGAGAGTTCCCTAGCTCCACATGAAACACTAAAAGTCTACGCGATGTTCAAAGGGCTTTCGGTTAGCGAACCTACTGAAATTGAGGTAGAGCCAGTCAAAGGAAAAACCGATTTTACCGTTGTTACTGCTGCTGTGTACGATGGATTAAGCTATGTTGATTTAAAAGCACCGAAGTATACCCAATTTACGTTTACTAGTAGCAAACATCAAGCATTAGAAACTAACGTGAGATACTATGATAGTGATAAGAATCTTCGTTTTTCTTTTGATGGTAGTCAACTTCAACCTGGAGATAATATTTATTTATTTGTGAATGGACATAAAAAGAAAAAAGTGAAGCTTATCCAATTACGGTTCAAGCAGCTGAGAGGGCTACCACTCCAACAGTTACGGGGATTGTTTATAGTGATGGAGGGACGATATCAGGAAAATCGGAACCAAATGCGATTGTGCAGTTGTATGCAGAAAACGGAGAGCTCATCAGAACCGTAAATACGGATTATCGTGGCAATTTCAATACTATTTTCTCTTCTTCTGATCAACTGTTGCTACGCGAGCGGTTAATGATTACAGCAAAAAAAGTAGCTAAGAAAGAGAGTTTGCCTGCTTATATTAATGTACTACCGATATCAGGAAAAACAGAACAACCAACTGTACCTAATGAAATTAATGGAGCAGATTATTTAATTTCAGGTCAATCAGAGCCTTATTCAGTAATTAGGATTAAGAATATTGATGGTACTTTGTTATGGAAATTTTATGCTTCAGAGACAGGCGGAATTAGCGATGGATTACCGACAACAAAAGGTCTTCGGGAAATTTTAGTTACAGCAGATGCTTTCGGAAAAGAGGAAAGTGAACCTATAAAAGTAAAGATACTAGATTCGAAAACAACAGAAGCACCAAAAATTTCTAGTGATGTTTATAATGTGAATCCTATTTTCACTGGTACGACAGTCCCTGGAGCTCAGCTCATAGTCCACTCTCTTAATGGCCAAGAAGGATATATGTTTAGAACTGATGGGACGTTTCATATCCAATCAAACGACATTTATCAACCTGGAGACGAATTTGAAATATACGCTATTGCCAGAGGGCAATGGCAAAGCGAATCTCTGATTGTGAAGCTTTTGCCTTCATCTGTTACTAAAACTAAAACACCTACGGTAGTCACAGCTGCAGTTTATGAGAATGGTGGTATGCTTACTGCTCAATCTGATCCATATTCAATAATTTTTCTGAAAGATAAGTTTGGAATGGTCATCGATTCAGAATGGAGTAGTTTCGACGGAAAAGCCAACTTCTCCCTTACTCGTGAAAACGCTCAGTTTAATAAAGAAATTTTTGTGTCTTCCTTGCAGAAAGGGCTTTATGAGAGCGAATCTGTCTCGGTACCGATAATTCCTATAAACGATGTTACTCCAAAGCCAACAGTTGTGGATACTGTATATAGTTATAAGGGAACCTTTAGTGTGGATACAATTCCTTTTGCAATTGTAGTTGCAATGGACGATAAGGGAAATATTTTAGATCAACGAGGAGCAGATGCACAAGGAAAAGCAAATATGTTTATTCAAAGAAGAATACTTGAGCGCATATCTCGCTTTACAGTATTTGCAGAGGGATATGGTTACGAACCAAGTGAACTTGTCACTGTTGAAGTCATTCCAGGCTGGGGTTAGAAAAACTAGACTAAGCAATATTAAATCTAGGATACGAAGAGCTTGATAACATTTCATTCACGATACATCAAATGAACCGTTCTAAAGTAAAATGGACTTGAGTACCCATTTACTTTGGAGCGGTTTTTTACGTGCAAGATGGAGGTTCTTGTCTACAATTCGTACGCTAAAATGATATACTAGGTAAGCTAAAGAGGATTATTTCATCATTAAAGATGGGAGAAATGTGTCATGCAATCAAATATCCTAATTCTTGAAAAAACGTCTTCAGGAGAACTGGTGAAAATAGACGAGCGTGCATGGACTACTAGTATGGTGCAACTGCTTGAACATGCGAATTATTTGCTCGTGAATGATGCGGAATATGAGATGCTGGAGGGCCGGCTGAATGTGAACACCGGCAATTTTGAATTGCTCGTTGAGTCAATTCGAAAGCCTTGAAAATATACCGGAAAGAAGGGAAGGATTAATGGAACGAAATGAACAGGAGCAGAAGACAACAAGTCCAGAGACGACTGAATCCTGTGCGACTTCGGCAAAGCCGCTCAAGGTATTAAGCACATCCTTGGGCGTTGCGCTCGCCGCCAATCTGCTTATGGTTCCGTCTGCGATGGGTCAACAGAGTGCAGCACCGTCTGATCAGGCGAAGCTGGTTGAATGGTCGACAGAGGAAGTAAAGCAGTATTTCGATGCCAATATGGACTGGAACATCCCAGTACCTGAGGAGAAACAATCAGAAGACAGTGGTGTTAGCGGGAGCACTGGCAGCGGATCATCTGGAGGAGGCAGCTCGTCAGGAGGAGGGTCATCTCATACGACTTACGTCCATCACGGAGGTTTTGGCTGGGATGACATGCTGCTCTATCACATGATCTTCAATCGAGGAAGCGCGTATTCCTCTACGAGTTGGTCTTCAGGCGGAAGCGTGTATGATACGAGGACGAATTCGCCATATCGTACGAAATCGTTTTCCTCGGATAGTTTTCAGAATCGTCCTGTCGTGAATTCGAGGGTTCGACCAACTACATCGAACGGCTCGGGTTCCATTGTTCGCAGATCGTCGGTTGGATCAAGTAAATCAAGTTCCTCGTCGCCTGGAGGAATCGGCGGTAAATCAAGCAGCTTTAGTTCGTCAGGCGGTTCCAAAAGCGGAGGGTGGTTCGGCGGATAATGGGATTTGAAGTCATCGGTCAGCCGCATCCGAATCGAGCAGAACGCGTCGCGCAGTTGGCGAAGATTGGATTCAATTGGGCGGATATCGAAGAGGAACAATATTGGGTAGATCAGGTCATTGCAATCAATGCGGGCATGAGCCAGGAGCTGCATGTGGTGTCGGCGAAGCTGTGGAGCATCTTTGACAAGGCTGCCCGTTTTATTATCGGTCGCAGAGACCTCTATGAACTCCTCTCGATTCCGGAAGTGTTATGGGACGGCTTGGAGCAGATTGAGCCTAATGAAATAGGCAAGCTGAGTCACTATGCTCGGTTTGATTTTGCTATCGATCATAATGGATCGATTAAACTGTTGGAGTTGAATGCAGATACCCCAACGGGGTATGTAGAAGCAGCTGTTGCTACACCGTGGATGTGCAAGCAGTACGGACTTGAGACACCGAATAGTGAAATGTCGAAGCGAGTGAAGGAAGCTTGGGCGAGTAATCCGCCTGAATATGCTGCATGTGTAGGTTATGGTGAGCATGCAGAAGATTCGGGTACGATTGACATGCTCGTTAAGCATTCGGAGCTGCCGATACGATGCATCGATTGCTTGGATTTATGGGTGGATCAAGGGGCGCTGAAGGTAGAAGAGCAGACGATACGCAGTCTGTTCGCGCTGTACCCGAAGGAATGGATGGCCATTGACGAAGGTGGAGAAGCGCTTGCTTATTCCATTGAAAATGGGTATACAACGATACTGAACTCACCGCATGCGATCATTTTGCAATCGAAGGGACTTCAGGCGGTTATCTGGGCGATTCATGAACTGGGCTCAGAAATGTTCACGCAGGAAGAGCATGCAGTTATTGCGCATTACATGCTGCCAACGTACAACAAAGCTGTCTTTGACGGAAGCTATGTATCCAAGTCGATGTTCGGCCGCGAAGGTGGTTCTGTGCGGCTATTTGATTCGCAAGGAAATATAGAAACCGAAGATAAGGATGGATTTGATACAAGTCGATTCTTCAGCAGAGTCTTTCAAAAACGTGCCGAAATGGCACAAGTGGATTTGCATAACGGCTCCTTTCATTTATTAACGGGTGTGTTCGTCATCAACGGGGTGCCATGCGGGATACTTGGCAGAGTTGGTGGGCTTATTACCGGGAATAACAGCCATTTCATAGCGATTGGAGTGAAAAAATAATGAGCCTGAATCGAAATAGCGGGAGTCGAAATCACGACATTCGTGTTCAGCAGCAAAAAAAGAAACGAACGATTAACAATCTGCTTGTGCTAGGGATATTTGCTTGTCTAATTATTTTCTTTGTGTACATTATTAATCTCGGAGCTGAAGGTAACGACACTTCTACAGAATTAGATACAGCAACAGTACCATGGGATTATAAGATAGAGAGCGCTAAGGTAGGAGACATTATCGGAGGAGATATGACCATCCTGCCGGATAATCAACTGCTGCCAAATGACAACAATTATGCGACAGGTGATCAAGTATGGACGCTCAAGTATATGACAGCTAATATGCTCCCTATTAACGAGAAGGGCAACGATATTAATTTGTCGTCATGGGAACCGATTAAATCGTACTCATCCAAGGAAGCGGCCGAGAGAGATTTGAAGGAGCTCAAGCTCAACTTGAAGGCCGAGGTTGAATTAGTGGGTGTGTACAAAACCGAGTACCAGGGTAAACTCCGTCAATTCGCCGTGATCACCCTTCCATCCGGACATACGGTGAAGCAGCCAATTGATGACGTGCGATATCAGAAGTTTAAAAACAAGAAAAAGGTCAGCGTGATGCTGGAGGAAGTTCATGATTTTGTGGACTATGATTTAGCGATGGCCAAATTTCGGGGGTGGGCAGAATGATATTTGTGAATATTTTGATCAGTATTCTCACGATCATGGCGTTACAATTTATCGGCATGTATGTGTTCAGCGTGCTGACGCCATTTAATGATTTCGAAGAATTGAAGAAGGGCAATGTTGCAGTAGGGCTTGCGATGGGCGGCAAGTTCATGGGCACGGCAATTGTGCTCGGTGTGTCGGCTTTTACGAACTCATCCATTATCCATATGGCACTATGGTTTGGCGTTGGATACATCTGTTTGATCGCAACGTATTTGCTGTTTGATCTCGTTACTCCGAAGATGAGTGTAGCTGAGCAGTTGCAGAATCGTAATACTGCAGTTGGCATATTATTGTGCTTCCTATACATTGGCATGGGATTCGCTATTAGCAGTTTAATCATATAATCGCTTGTGTACACAAAGACTCCCTGATTAGTAACTTAGGAACATGAACATTTGTTCTATAGAAGGGAGTCTTTTTTTCGTGTGGTTGTCTCAAGGCAAGGAATGGCACCTTCATTTACGAAATGATTATGTTGTACATGATGTATCTAAGAATTGCCTAGTTAACTCGAACCTAGTAAACTGTATACAAGATATGGAAGATGAATCGAGATAGTTAGTGATCAACTATGCACATCTAGTCGGGAATATAGTAGTGGTCATGTAGTTATTCATCCTACTTACGGGGGGAGGTTATATCGTGAATCAACTTGTCATTCAGGATGCTAGAGAAGTAGCAATCAAGGCGGCTCGACAAGCTGGACAGGCGATTAAGCAATTGTTCGATCAAGTGGCGCAAGTGGAAATGAAGGATGAGCATGGAGATGTCGTTACAGAGGCTGATCTATTAGCGGAAGCAATCATTGTAAAGGAGATACAGGCTGCCTTCCCTGATCATCAAATCCATAGTGAGGAAGCAGGGATTATTGGAGCCAGCAGCGATTGGCAGTGGCTCGTAGATCCGCTGGACGGAACAAATAATTTTGCAATTGGTATGCCGCTCTTCTCCTGCTCCATTACCGTTATGTATCAACAAGAACCGGTTGTGGGTGTAGTGTATGAGCCGATGACGGATCGACTATTTCACGCAGCAGTTGGGAATGGAGCCTTTTGCAATGACCAGCGAATGCAAGTGAAGAGTTGTCCTAGCTTGCACAAAGGGAATATTGGCTGGATTCAAGGCCATAAGGTACAGCAGGATCCTACCGCAGTTGGCTTGCGCCATTATATTGACACAAGATGCAAGCGAATGATGCGTCTATGGGCTCCAACCTTGCAATGGTGCATGCTTGCCAAGGGAGATTTGGACGGAATCGTGCTGTACAATTCCGAAGGAGATGACTTGTATTCAGGCATTCTGATGGTTAAGGAAGCGGGAGGATCCGTCATTGATTTCCATGGAGAACCGTTTACTGGGATGAACTCAGAGCCATACCTTATTGCTTGTCATCCAGACCATGAACAAGAGCTGTTGCGAATGGTGCGAACGGGCATGTCAGTGCCAGCACGACCGTAACTTCAATTGTTATCAATGCTTTTATAGATATAAAGCTATATATTTTAGGAGGTAAAGATGAAGCCAGAGATGAAATTATTTTGTTTCCCGTATGCAGGAGCGTCTGCCATGATTTATAACAAGTGGAAAGCCCATATGGCAGAGGGCATTGAACTGATCCCCATAGAATTGGCAGGCAGAGGCAAGTATTTTGGAACCCCGTTCTATGACAGTTTCGAAGACATGATCGAAGACGTGTATCGCAAGATCGAAAGTCAGCTTGATGAAGGCCCCTACTCGATATTCGGGCACAGTATGGGAAGCTGGATTGCTTATGATCTCGCGCACAAAATATCGGAGCTGAAGCGACCCGAGCCCGAGCATATCTTTTTCTCCGGGCGTAGAGCACCGCATATCGAAAGCAGACGGACGAAATATTACGATCTCCCGGACGATGAGTTTCTGGATGAGATTATTCGATTAGGGGGAACGCCCAAAGAGTTGCTCGAGAATAAAGAGCTTTTAACGCTGTTTCTTCCCGTATTGAGGACGGATTTCAGACTTGTGGATTTGTATCAATATGAAGAGCGTCTGGGCAAGCTTTCCTGCAATATTTCTGTATTAAGCGGGGAAGAGGATGCCATCTCCTTGCCAGATTTGCATGCTTGGGAGCAGCACTGCTCGGCTGATTGCACCGTACATATGCTTCCAGGCGGGCATTTCTTTATTAACGAACAGACCGTGCAAGTAACGGATATCTTGAATCGTACCTTAACACGTACGCTCGCTAGACAATACTGAACCGGAAATGCATATACCACCATACATGTTCTATCATACCATTTTGGCGCTGATGCCGCTGGCTTTGTCTCATTCGACGACAAGTTTGATTTCCGGTGGATTGGCCATCACGGTTATCGGAGGTTTAACGACATCAACACTGCTGACGCTTATCTTCGTTCCGGTGCTATATTTGATGACCGGACGTAAACGGAAATTTATCGAAGAAAGTTTCTAAGAGAGAACGAATTTGTTGTATAATAGTGGAATATGAAACAGCGGGACGCGACCCGACTTGAGATAATACTATCTAAGTCCGGGTCGCGTTATTGTTGTGATGAGAATAGAACGAAGCGGGGGGTATGAAACAATGCTGGGTCTTCCGAAAGGAATTGTCCATATTCATAATTATGATCCATATTATGTTGAATCTTTTCATAAAGAGAAAGCGATCCTCACGCCTATATTGGGCGAGCGTGTGGTTGACATTCAGCATGTGGGAAGTACGGCAATCGGAATTCAGGCGAAACCGATCGTGGACATAGCAGTCGGCTTAAACGATCTAGGGGACATATCAACATTTAATGATAAACGCCTGAGGGAGCATCAATATTACAGACTACAGGTACAGCTTCCGGACGAAGTCGTGTATGCCAAATTTTCAAGCCTCGAAAATCTGGTTAAGACTCACTTTCTGCACGTCGTTGCTCATAATAGCGAGAAATGGAAAGCGCTACTTATATTCAGAGACCAATTAAGAGCCAACCCGAATCTTGCACAAGAATATGTCGAGCTAAAGCAGAGGCTCGCAGTGTTATACAGCAATGATGAACTCGCTTACACCGCAGGAAAGAAGCATTTGTGAAGAAGGTAATCCAGGATTTTCGTTCGAATAACTCTTAGATCAGAGAGGGAAGTGATTCAGGATGAAATCTCCTGGGCTGCGATTATACCTTGCGATTACAAGGGGGGATTAGAATGAAATATACTATTAGACCAATAATGGAACGAGACATCTCCTTTTTATGGATAACGCTATATGAATCTTTGTATGTACCGGAAGGCAAGGAATCCTTCAGCCGCGATATTATTAACGAACCTTCCATTTCGAAATATGTGGAAGATTGGGGCAGGGAAGGCGATCTGGGATATATTGCGGAAAATGCCGACGGTGAATCCATTGGCTCTATCACGGTGAGATACTTTAGTGAGGATAAACCAGGGTACGGATTTGTAAGCAGCGAAGTGCCGGAACTGGGAATGGCGATTCTACCAATTTATCGCGGACAAGGATTAGGAACCAGTTTAATGAAGCAATTGTTTGCTGGATTGCGAGAACAGAGGGTTGATCAGGTTTCTTTAAGTGTAGATCCCGGGAATGCGGCAGCCATGAAATTGTATCAGCACTTCGGGTTCAAGCCATTAGGCGAGGTGGGTACATCCATCACGATGCTGGCTCAAGTAAATAGGGTATGAACAAAGGAATATGAATAGGAACGAGATACATAACGTACATGATAACTAGACTAGCATGAGGAGATCAACTATGAAAACACTATCTATCCAACCTGTTACGCGAGATAATTGGGAGACTGCTATTCAAATTAAGATTCATGAAGAGCAAGTGCCATTCGTACCTTCTATTTATGAAGCGCTGTCGTATGCATATATCAAGCCGTGGGATGAGGCGCTGGATCCCTTTCTCATATGTGATGAAGAGATTTCGATCGGATTTTTCTACATCAGCTATACACCGAATAGCGCAGATAATTACTGGATTGGCGGCTTACAAATCGATAAGTCTTGCCAAGGAAACGGCTACGGCAAACTGGCATTGGGAAGAATCATAGAATTCATTCAAGAGACTCATCCCTTGTGCAGGTTGATCTCCTTGACAGTCGAGCAGGAGAATAAGCGAGCTCAGCGGCTTTATGAAAGCTTCGGCTTTGTAAACCAACAGGAGCATAATCAAGATGACGAAGTTATTTACCAACTTGTTCTTGAAGGGAAGTAACACATGAGACCTCAGATGATGTTACATCTCTTTTCTTCGCTGGATAGCAGATTGACGACACCTCATAACCTCAATGTTAGCGAATAGATGGCATCGGGATCGATGGGAGAGTCAATTAGTAGCGGGTGAGAGCTATTTTTCGTGCTAGAAATCAGGATGAATGGAGAGGATGCTATGAAGTATTTTTTTGGAATTGTTCCACCTTTGAGCATTTATGAAAATTGATGTCGGTACGCAATCAATACCATTACTCTGGGGTCGAACCGCATATTACAGTTAAACTTTCGTACGGGACAGGAACGATAATGCCTGTGAATTGGATGTCCGAATGTAAGAGAAAAATAGAAGGATTTCGTTCGTTTTCCGTATCCGTTGGCGAGCTTCGCTATTTCGGTGACAAGGACGTGTTATATATAGGGGCTCACTCTCCTGAATTAACCGAATTACATCGAAAGCTTGTCGCCGTATTTGAGCCGACTGAAGAACAAACGAAGCGTTGCTTCGAATTAAATTTGTATATCCCTCATATAACGGTTGCCAAAAAATCAAGTTTGTCGGAAGAGATTCTCGAAGAAATGGAGCGAACACTTTCTCCACATTTTCGGGATAGAGAAACCTTTGATGTTCATGAGATCCGGCTGTATGCACGAGACGATCAGGATAAGACGTTTCAGAAATATGAGGACATTCAGATGACACGGTAAGTTAACATAGAGCTGCCCACAAAATAACCATAAAGGAAGATGCCTCATGAAGTTGGAATCGCCACGATTGCTTATCCGCGATTTGCGTAGAGACGATTGGCTAGACGTGCATGAATACGCCTCCAATCCTGAAGTAACGAAATATATGCTTTGGGGCCCGAATTCCGAAGCGGATACGAAAGCATATATGGAGGAACAGCTCGAGCAGCAGCAAGCTGCCGAGCGAAGCCATTATGAGTTCGGCGTTATATTGAAGGATACGAATACACTCATTGGCGGCTGTAGTATATACCCGCAGGGGAGAAATGCCGAAATCGGGTATTGTTTCAACCCTGATTATCACGGGAATGGATATGCGACAGAAGCGGCGCATGCCTTGCTCAGGTTTGGATTCGAAACCCTCCATGTGCATCGTATTTATGCCACTTGCCGTCCTGCTAACATTGCCTCCGCAAATGTCATGATAAGAATCGGCATGAAGCAGGAGGGGCATTTGAGGGAGCATCTATGGAGCAAAGGGATGTATCATGATTCCTATTTATTCTCTATTTTGCAGGACGAGTACGATTATCCGGTGAAATCCTAAGAGTTATCCTTCATGTAAGCAGATCGGCGGCTCGGTCCAAGAACCTGGATGACTTGGCCTGAATCGGGGTTAATCGCAACCGAAAAATCATAAAAGTTCTCGCTGAACCCTTCCATCCAGTCTACTAGATCCTCTGAATAGAACCAGAACGAGAGGATGCGGGAATCGGACTGTTCTGTCAGACGCTCCTCCCGACAGTCTATGGAACAGTTGCTGAGATCCAGTCCCAACTCATCCGCCTTCGCCTGAGCCGCTTCGATCGCCTTCATTAGATGTGCGGTATAAGTACGATCAATATTAAAGATACTGTTTGGAAATTGCCTGTTTTCACACGTCATTGATTTCTCCTCCAATTCATAAGTCCCACGGCAATCATAGTAGGAGATTCCTACGATAACATACTTTATTTTATAGTAGATGTTAGAGGAACGGAATCATATTTCTGTAAATGGAACAGAAAAAACTGACGCCGGTTTGATGCCGACGCCAGTTGCAGCTTACACTACGGAGATTTCTTATACGGGAAACCTTCCGTGAGCATAAGTTTTTTCGTTATTATTTATTGAAATCATAGTTTGGATTCGCCAAAATCTCTTGTACGAGTTTATTAAGATCCACATCGCCGATAGAACCAGCTTGTCCTAACAAATCTTTCAAATCGGTAGTAAGATTGGACTTATCATCCTCATAATAGTAAGCGAGTTGTCCCAGGTGTTTCAGGCTAAAATCCGTATTGGCGTTCGCGATAACTTCAATCGTTTTCTCACCGACATTCTCGGTTGCTAATGTGAGTTCAGTTTTTCCATTGTCCGCAATTTTCGCTTTGGTCGCATCTACCTTGCCTTTTCCTAAGCCGATTGCCTTGAATTTTAGATGTAAGAGAACGCCGTCGCCATTGATCCCATTAGCTTTACCCTTACTTGCCGTAATAAACCGCAATGGATCATCACTGTGATGCACGATCATCATTTTGTCAGTCGTTTCGAAGCCAACGAGTTGAAAACGAGTTTTGTCGTAGTCGATCGTAAAATCTTCTGCATAAATATTTTTCACGTTGTTTAACGCTAGCTGCACTGTAAACTCTTCGTTAAGATACACGCGATCCGAAACAGACGTAACGTCCAGAACCGGTTCAGTAAAAGGAATGTCAGGGTTGAAAGGTTTCAACTCTGCCGAAGCCGGAAGATCGATTCCTTGAAGAATAATATATTCATTATCTTTATTGTTAATAAATTGCACGGAATGTTCTTTATCGGACAATCCGGTAACCTCATATTTCAGTCTATGTGTATAATCTGAAGGTCCTTTTAATGAAAGTGTTTTTGCCTCTTTACCGTCAATGATAACCGAAATATTATCCGAGGCAGTGCTATAATTAATCGAAATAATACGGAATGAAGTGCCTGTAAAGTTAAATTTAAAGGCGGCATCTTTAGCGACGGTTTCAAATTCGATGCCTCCATATTCGTGCCATCCTTTCCCGGAGTAAGTAATCTGAGGAGACTTATACGAATATCTTGTCCATCCTTCTTCAGGCTTCACCAATGTCTCCCCAACCTTTGCCGCCCCGAAAACCGTTGTCACTGGGATCATTAAAAATAACATCAACCCAGCCAAAAAAGCAGAAAGCATTTTTTTGCCCACAAATAAAACCCCCTATATATATTGAAAAAAATTAACAATTCAGCGTACAGCTTACCGGAAAAAACTAACATGAACAAAACAATATTTGATTTATTTTATATATATTTGTAAATGATTTCGAGATTATTTGATAAATTGTCAAAATAATAGTATTCATTCGAGTTTTTTTATACAGGAAATAGAGTTTGTGAAAATTAAAATATTCTAAATTCGAGTATTTTAGTGGTATATCACATAGGTTATTAAGGTTCAGAGCAATAGGTGAATGGATGGATAAAAACGTTGTTGTAAAAGAAGGGAGAATCGAACCTATTGAGAAAAGAACGAGAAATGATGGACATGTTCATCGAGTTTGCCAAGCAGGATGATCGTATCCGATTGGCGACTCTGGAAGGATCACGCACAAATATAAACATTACCCCAGATGCATACCAGGATTACGACATTTCTTATTTTGTGACAAATCTCGATTCCTTCAAAGCGAACGATCAATGGCTGGATACATTCGGGGAACGACTAATGATGACAAAAACCTGAGAACATGGAGCTGTTTCCACCCGAACTCGGAAATTGGTTTTCCTATCTTATCTTGTTCAAGGATGGCAACAAATTAGACCTGACACTGATCCCTTTGAATGAAGTCGAAGCTTATTTCACCGATAGTGACGGCTTGGTTGAGGTACTGCTTGATAAGGATTCGCTTATTCCTAATGAAGTCGTGCCGAATGACGTCCAATACTGGATCAAAAAGCCAACCGCAAGAGAATTAGATGACTGCTGCAATGAGTTTTGGATGGTGTCGACCTACGTTGTAAAGGGATTGGAGCGTAAAGAAATCCTGTTTGCCATTGACCATCTGCACGAAGTCGCCCGTCCTAATTTGCTAAGAATGATGGCATGGCACATTGGCGCAGAGCGAGGTTATACCTTTAGCGTGGGGAAAAACTATAAATTTATAGATCGTTACTTGCCACCTGAAGATTGGGAAACGTTACTCGTAACGTATGCTGAGAGCAGCTACCCAAGCATGTGGCAATCTTTATTTACGTGCTGCGAACTATTCCGAAAATACTCGAAAGCCGTAGCCGAACATCACGGATACCCGTATCCGGATTATGATAGAGCTATTTCGACTTATATGAAGGGAATTTACGACTCATTGTCTTGATGACCGTTGTACACAGAATGATGGAAAGGTAAAATCTGCATGGAAATACGGTTTCTGAAAGACAAATAAGGTCTATCATTTCCTTCTTATAAGGACACATTTACACATTTTATGATGATAGGCTATCGTTCTGTTTTCCAAAAGTATCGGAGACACATTTGTCTACCTTAAATATATCCAACATGGAAATCCGGAGAATTGGTTGTTTCCTGATCAAGATAAGAAGCGGTATTTGCGGAGCGAACGGTACAAAAGGCTTCAGCCACTCACTTACTGGAAGCCGGTACGGATTTACGATACATTCAAGAGCATCTTGGCATCAAAGTTCGGAACCACGGGCTATACACATGTTAGTAAAGATCGAGTTAGACGCATTATGAGCCCACGGGATCGGATTATGAGTGAAATGAGAGAGGATGGAACTGACTCGAACCCTACGACCCAAGGAGGCTAGAGGTTCATACATACCTCCATTTTTATAAGTGTTTGCGAAGTTCGTAGATATCACTGAATAATTAACCAAATAGAATCAATTATTGGGCAGAATGTTATGAATGTTTCAGTAGACAACGGATTTTCCAGCTGAATATCCAGCTGACATCCAGTCACGTTTCCAGCCAGGCTTCCAAAAATTCGTGAGGTAATCATGTTAAGTTATCGAAAACGCAAGGATTCGGAGAACCGGCAGAGAATGTTTACAGGTAAAATACCCCAAATTGGCCGCCCCCCCCTGAATGTCGACACGCGTCGAATTCCTCGATTGATGGCAAACCATTCCCAATGTTTCTTCTTTATTCGCACTTATTTGGCAAAATATTCAAATTTGACTAAAGCTTTACTATGCATTCTTCGAAACTTTGATATAATTCTATTTGGATCATATTTCCTATTATGATAAGGCATAGAATTGTAGGGTTTTTATACCTATTCAAGCTGTGCGAGAGAGACCAGTCCACTGGCTACCAGAAAGCCTGCATGCGGGGACCGACAATGGTGGAAAATGACAGCCGAGAATATGTTGCTCCATGACGTCAGAAGGTTCAGAAAGGTTGTAACCAACCTTATCCCAATTCCGATGGAGGATGAAGCGCGTGAGCATTTTTGAAAAACTGGAATCCAATGTAAGATCTTACTGCAGAAGCTTTCCGGTGGTATTCGACCGGGCCAAGGGGGACCTCTTATATTCTGAGGACGGAAGAGCATATATTGATTTTTTTGCAGGTGCTGGGGCACTGAATTACGGTCATAACAACGATTATATCAAGGATCGGGTTCTCGATTACTTGACCTCCGACCGGATTATGCACGGTCTGGATATGTATACAATGGCCAAGCGAGAATTCATCCAGAGCTTCTCGGAGCGGATCCTGGAGCCGAAGAAGCTGAATTACAAGCTTCAATTCTGCGGTCCGACGGGGACGAACGCGGTGGAAGCGGCCTTGAAGCTCGCACGCAAGGCGAAGAAGAGAAACGGGATATTCGCATTCATGGGAGGATTCCACGGCATGTCGCTTGGCAGCCTGTCGGCAACAAGCTCCAAGTCCATGAGGGAAGGGGCGGGGCTTCCTCTGGGCGGCGTTACGTTCATGCCGCACCCGAGTGGGGCTTTCGCAGAAATGGATACGCTCGGCTATATCGAGAATATCCTGACTGATTCGCACTCCGGAATCGACAAGCCGGCCGCCATCCTGCTTGAAACGGTACAAGCCGAAGGCGGAATTCACGTCGCCGATGCGCAGTGGCTGCGAGGGCTGCAGCAGCTTTGCCGCAGGCACGATATCCTGCTCATTACCGACGAGATTCAAGTCGGCTGCGGCCGGACAGGCGAATTCTTCTCCTTCGAACGTGCGGGGATCGAGCCGGATCTCATTACCCTGTCGAAGTCGATCAGTGGGTACGGCCTGCCAATGTCCCTCCTGCTGCTGAAGCCTGAACTGGATCTCTGGACGCCGGGCGAGCACAACGGCACCTTCCGCGGCAACCAGCTCGCTTTTGTGGCCGCCAAGGCCGCTCTCGAGTTCCGGGACAGAGCCGCTCTGGACGTCGAGGTGAAGCAGAAGGAAGAGTTTGTGCGCTCGTTCCTTGACAAAGAAATCAAGCCTCTGCATCCGTCGATCGCGATCCGCGGACTCGGCCTGATCTGGGGCATTGACGTCTCGGGCTTCACGGATGAAGCCGGGGCGAAGCGGATGACGGAGATCAGCTTTGAGAACGGGCTCATCATTGAAAGAGCCGGCAGAGGAGACCACGTGCTGAAGATCATGCCTCCGCTGACCGTCTCGATGGAGCATCTTGCCGCCGGCTGCGACATTATCAAGTCCAGTATACAGCAGGTGATCTCTCATGAGACCCAGGATTTGCTGGTAACGACCTAAGCTTGGCCAAGCCGGTGAGCGCCCCGGCAAGAGGCATGGAAGTGCTTTCCTGGGGCCGTGTGGCCCTGATGATAAGATAACGTTTTTACCCCATTGGAAGATTTTCTCCCCATGCTGCCTGCGGTACCGTCAGTCAGTATGGAATTCACCGCTATTCCAAGGGCTGTCCCGTTCATGCCACACGGAGCATTCTTTGAGCCTCATGCAGCGCCATCTTCACATCTAATCGTCAGGAAAAGCTCACTACCCCGCAGCCGGATCTTTACTTATCCACCCAGGGCTGCGGGGAATACATAAATCGTACATAGAGTGTTCAATACCCCTTAAACATAGGCTTCGACAAAGGCAGTTCCGGTGCCGAATCCGGAGGTACGGCCGACTTCCTGCTGGCCAGTACAAACCCTACAGCAAGCCTTACATCGATGGGAGGAACATCCCTTGTCCATTCCCAAATCCAATTCCGAACCTAATATTAAACCAAAGCCGTCTTCGGGCGGCTCGTCCGCAGCAAGCATATGAAGCAGAGGAGCCGGAAGAAGCCGCATCCCTTGCGTAGAACGATGCACTTTGTTGTCTTTCATGCATGGGAGCCGAGTGAGACAGCTGCTAGGCAGAGGATTGCCGCATGCGATCAACTGGGCAAGCGAAGCGGTGACCTGTCGAAAGCCATTGATATTGTTGTCACATGTTTGAAAAGGCGGGGAGCAATGCTGTAGCGTTGCTGCGGCATTAGCTCCGCCGGATTGCTTTTACCGATGTAGAGAGGGGGACGATCCAGGTGGCTTTTGAAAAAGAAACATTGTTTTGGAACGAAAAATTCGGTAGCGACGATTATACCTTGACGCGGCTGCCTTACAGCAAAGCTCCAAGCTCCCAGACGCCGGCGCCCATTATGACAACCGTCGGCGGTTCGCTTTCGGAGAAAGCGGCGCAGCGCGTCCTTCAAATGAGCAAGGGCGCTCCGCTGGCCGCTTTTATGGTTTTGCTCGCCGGTGTTCAGTCACTCTTGCATAAATATACAGGCGCTTCTGACATTTTGGTCGGCATGCCGGTTGTACGGAAACCGACTGAGACGCGCCGATCCGTTAATCATACGGTCATTTTGAAAAACTTGCTTTCGGCGGGAGCAACTTTTAAAACGCTTCTGAGCGAGCTGAGGACTTCCTTGCCGGAAACGATTCAGCATCAACATATTCCGTTCTTGAAAATGACGGAGAAGCTGGACCTGCAATATGCAGACGGGATACCCGTCATCCATACGCTAGTATCCCTTAAGGAGCTGCATCTGGACGAAATTGGGCAAAACGTGGTCACGGATTGTTCCTTTGAATTCAGCTTAACCGGCGGGACGATACAGCTAGAGCTGTCATATAACGAGCACTTATATGACTCCAAGTTCATGACTCGGGTCGTCGGCCATCTGAATCGCCTGCTGGCCGTGGGGCTTCACGAGTTGGAGCTGGACATCGTGCGGGTGGACATGCTGTCGGAGGACGAGAAATTTCAATTGATGCAAAGCTTTAACGATACCGAGAAGGACTATCCCCGTGATCGGACGATTCATCAGCTCGTGGAGGAGCAGGTGAAGCGGGTGCCCGAAGCAACGGCGATTGTCTTTGAGGGGCGGCGGCTTTCGTACGCGGAGCTGAACGAACGGGCGAACCGGCTGGCGCGGACGCTGCGATCGGTCGGCGTGCTGCCCAATCAGTTGGTAGGATTGATGGCCAGAAGATCGCTGGAGACGGTCGTTGGCATTCTGGCGGTTCTGAAAGCTGGCGGTGCCTACGTGCCGATCGACCCGGAATACCCGGAAGAACGCATCCGCTACATTCTGGAGAACTCGAACGCGCAGCTGCTGCTGACTCAAAGGGAGCTGCAGCAGCAGGTGCCGTTCGAAGGGACCGTGTTGGCGCTGGATGACGAGCAGGCCTACAGCGATGATGGAACGAACCTGGAGCCGGCCAGCGGTCCGAATGATCTGGCTTATGTCATTTATACGTCAGGTACGACGGGCAAACCCAAAGGAGTCATGCTGGAGCATCGCGGTTTGGTCAGCTTGAAGCTGATGTTCGCGGACAGGCTGGGCATCACGGAGCATGACCGGATCGTTCAATTCGCCAGCCTGTCGTTCGACGCGTCCTGCTGGGAAGTGTTCAAAGCGCTCTATTTTGGCGCGGCTTTGTACATCCCTACGGCCGAGACGATTCTCGACAACCGCCTGTTCGAGAGTTATATGAACGAGCATGCGATTACGGCGGCGATTTTGCCACCGACGTACAGCGCTTATTTGAACCCGGACCGCCTTCCCAGCTTAACGAAGCTCGTAACGGGAGGCTCGGCGGTATCGGCCGAATTCGTGCAGCAGTGGAAACCGAAGGTCCACTATTTCAATGCTTACGGCCCTACCGAAGCTTCGATTGTTACGACGCTTTGGGATGCGGATGAGGAGCAGCCGGAGCGCAGAGTCATTCCGATCGGGCGCCCGCTGGCCAATCACCGGATTTTTATTTTGGATGCCCACCTGCAGCTTGTGCCTCCGGGAGTGGACGGCGAGCTGTGCGTGGCAGGCGTGGGGCTTGCGAGAGGTTACCTGAACCATCCGGAGCTGACGGCAGAGAAGTTCGTGGAACATCCGTTTGCGCCGGGAGAGCGCCTTTACCGGACGGGAGATCTCGCCCGCTGGCTGCCGGACGGAAATATTGAGTACTTGGGCCGGATCGACCATCAGGTGAAAATCCGTGGATTTCGGATCGAGATCGGCGAGATTGAAGAGCAGCTTCTGAAGATCGACTCCGTGCAGGAGACGGTGGTAATCGCACGGGAAGGCAAAAGCGGGCAAGAATTGTGCGCTTACCTGGTCGCGGGCCGCCCGCTTACGCTCGGCGAGTTGAGAAGCGCGCTGGCGCAAAAATTGCCGAATTACATGATTCCGGCGCATTTTGTTCAGCTTCCGCGGATGCCTCTCACGCCGAACGACAAAATCGACCGCAAGGCTTTGCCCGCCCCGGAAGGAAACGCGCTGACCGGCGGCGTGTACGTAGCTCCCCGCAATGAAGCCGAGCGGACACTAGTCGATGTGTGGCAGGCGGTATTGAACGCCGATCGCGTTGGGGTAACGGATCATTTCTTCGAGCTGGGCGGAGACTCGATCAAGTCCATTCAAGTATCTTCGCGGCTTCATCAAGCCGGGTACAAGCTGGATATTCGGGATTTGTTCAAATATCCGACTATCTCACAGCTCAGCCTGCGTGTGAAACCGATCGGACGTACCATCGATCAAGGAGAAATAACGGGTGAAACGGCGCTGACGCCGATTCAGCATTGGTTTTTCGAGAGCTCCTTTGCGGACCCGCATCATTTCAACCAGTCGGTGATGCTGTACCGGAAGGAACGCTTCGAAGAAGAGACGGTGCGTCAGGTGCTGCAAAAGCTGGCCGAGCATCATGACGCCTTGCGGATGGTATTCCGCAAGACGGAACAAGGCTTTAGCGCGTGTAACCGCGCGGTTCAGGCAGGCGGGCTGTTCACGCTGGACGTGTTCGACTTCAAGGATGCGGAGAATACCACACAGGCTGTGGAAGCGAAGGCAACGGACATTCAAGCGGGCATCGATCTGGAGAACGGGCCCCTCGTGCAGGCGGGATTGTTCCGGTGCGCGGACGGCGATCATTTGCTGCTCGCGGTTCATCATGCCGTGGTGGACGGCGTGTCTTGGCGCATTTTGATGGAGGATTTCGCTCTGGGTTACGAGCAGGCCGGCAAAAACGAGGAAATTCGTTTCCCGGCGAAAACGGATGCGTACCGCACTTGGTCCGAGCAGCTGGCCGCTTACGCGCAAAGCCCAGAGATGGCAAAGGAACGGGCTTATTGGCAGGCCGTGGAACAAATTGCGGTTCCGGCCTTGCCGAAGGATATGGAGGCGGACGTTACGACGCAGCAGGACAGCGAATCGCTGTTCGTCCGTTTGACTCCCGAAGAAACGGAGCTGCTGCTGAAGCGGGTTCACCGGGCCTACAACACCGAAATGAACGATATTTTGGTAACGGCGCTCGGCATAGCCGTTCGCAAGTGGACGGGACACGAACGGGTGCGGATCAATCTCGAAGGACACGGACGCGAATCGATCGGAACGGATATCGACATCACGCGCACAGTCGGCTGGTTTACGACCAAGTTTCCGGTCGTCCTGGAGCCGGAAACCGACCGGGATTTGGCCTATCAGATTAAACAGGTCAAGGAAAGCTTGCGCCGCATTCCGAACAAAGGGCTTGGGTACGGCATATGCCGCTATCTCTCCAAATCGGAGGATGGCTTTGTTTGGGGCGCAGAGCCGGAAATTAATTTCAACTACCTCGGCCAGTTCGACGATGATGTCAACCAGGACGAGATCGGCATATCTTCTTATTCCAGCGGCAGCCCGGCCAGCGACCGGCAGGCCCGCAGCTTTGTGCTGGATATAAACGGCATGGTGCTGGACGGCGTTTTATCGCTCGATCTCAGCTACAGCCGAAAGCAGTATCGCAAGGTAACGATGGAAGCATTCGCTCAGTTGCTTGAGCAAAGTCTCCGAGAGCTCATTACCCACTGCGCAGGCAAAGAAAACACCGAATTGACGCCTAGCGATGTGCAATTTAAAGGCCTGACCATCGCGGAATTGGAGCAAATCGCCCAGCGGTCGGGCCATCTCGGGGAAATCGAAAATATTTACTCGCTTACACCGATGCAGAAGGGCATGTGGTTCCACAGCGCGCTTGACCGGCAGACGGCCGCTTACTTCGAGCAGACGCGGTTTACGATGCTGGGAGCGCTCGATGTCCAGCTTTTTCAGAGGAGCTGGATGGAGCTTGCGAAACGTCATCTGGTGCTGCGGGCGAATTTTGTGAAAGGACCGGCGGGCGAGCCGCTGCAAATCATATACCGCGACAAGCCGGTCGGCTTTGAATATGAAGAGCTGCTTCACTTGCAGGCGGACGAGAAACAAGCGTATTTGGATAAAAAGGCCGAGGATGACAAGCTTCGCGGCTTCGACCTGGAACATGAAGCGCTCGTTCGGGTTACGATCCTGCGCACCGAAGAGCAAAGCTATCATGTGCTGTGGAGTTTCCAGCATATTTTGATGGACGGCTGGTGCCTGCCTCAGCTGACGCAGGAGCTGTTTGAGACGTACTCGGCCTTGGCATCCGGCAAGCAGCCAGTGGGAGATAAGGGATCGGATTATGGCGCCTATATCGAATGGTTGGAGAAACAGGACGATCAGGCGGCATCTGACTATTGGACGGCATTCCTGGCAGGTTATGAAGGGCAAACCGTACTCCCGGGACAAAAGGAACCGGCGCCGAACGGCAGATTTACGGCTGATCACGTCACCGCCGAGCTGGGCAAGGAGTTGAGCGAGCGGATGGACCGGGTGGCGAAACAGCGCCTGGTTACGGTCAATACGTTGCTGCAAGCCGCTTGGGGTGTGATGCTGCAAAAATATAACGGAACAAACGATGCCGTATTCGGCAGCGTCGTGGCCGGAAGACCGGCGGAAATCCCGGGTATAGAGTCCATGATTGGGCTGTTCATCAATACGGTGCCGGTTCGCGTCACGAGCGAAGCGGACACTGTGTTCGTCGACCTGATGGCGAAGCTCCAAGAGCGGGCGCTGGAGTCCGGGCGTTATGATTACTATCCGCTGTATGAAATTCAAGCCCACAGCGTTCAAAAGCAGAACTTGATCAACCATATCATCGCTTTCGAGAACTATCCGGTGGACGAGCAGATGGAGCAGGCAGGCGACCAGCAGCATGGCAACCTGACGATCGCTGACGTTCAGATGGAGGAGCAGACGAACTATAACTTCAACGTGACCGTGGTGCCGGGAGCCGAGATCGAAATTCGGTTCGACTTTAACGCCGAAGTATTCGATAAAGACAGCATCGAGCGGCTCAAGGGGCATCTCATCCATCTGCTGGAGCAGGTGACGTATAATCCGGAAATTACCGTGGGTGAGCTGGAACTTGTGACGGAGGCGGAAAAGGCCAACCTTCTCGGACGTTTTAACGACACCAACACGGAATTTCCGCGCGGGAAGACGCTCATTCAATTGTTCGAAGAGCAGGCAGAGCGCATCCCGGATGCAGCCGCCATCTCCTTGAATGAGCAAGAGCTGACCTACCGCGAGCTGAACGAACGTGTCAACCGCCTTGCCCGTACCTTGCGTAGCCACGGGATATCCAAAGGCCGTCTGGTCGCCATTTTGGCTGAGCGTTCCATTGAAATGGTGGTGGGCATGCTGGCGGCACACAAAGCCGGAGCGGCTTACGTACCGATTGATCCGGAATATCCCGAGGAGCGTATCCGTTTCTTGATCGAGGATTCGGGAGGGCAGGTCATGCTGACGCAAAGCCGCTTGCGCGAGCGCCTGGCGGGTTCGGATCCCGTGATCTTACTGGACGACGAGTCCTTCTATCACGAGGACAGCACAAATCTAAATCCGGGCATCGAAGCGACAGATCTGGCCTGCGTCATCTATACGTCAGGCACGACGGGCAAGCCGAAAGGCAACCTTGTTTCGCACCGCAACATCGTGCGGGTCGTGCGAAATACGAATTATATCGACATCACTGAGCGGGATCATGTCCTCCAGCTTTCGAGCTATTCGTTCGACGGAGCGACTTTCGATATTTTCGGCGCTTTGACCAACGGGGCGCGGCTGGTGCTGGTTCCCCACGAGACTTTGCTGGAAATCGGTCGGCTGGCGGATCTCATCCAGCGCGAGCGCATCTCGGTCATGTTTATTACGACGGCTTTCTTCAACATCCTTGTAGATGTGAACGTCGACTGCCTGCGGGATGTCCGGGCGATTTTGTTCGGAGGAGAGCGCGTGTCGGTCGGCCATGTGCGTAAAGCGCTCGCCCATATCGGATCGGGCAGGCTCAACCATGTGTACGGCCCGACGGAAAGCACGGTTTATACCACGTACCTTCCGGTCGACTTCGTCGATGAGTTGGCGGTTACCGTACCCATCGGACGGCCGATCAGCAATACGACGGTGTATATCGTCGACAGCCGGAACAAGCTTCTGCCGATCGGCGTGGCCGGGGAAATTTGCGTCGGCGGAGAAGGCTTGGTACGGGGCTACAATAACCGGCCGGAGCTGACGGCGGAGAAATTTGTGGACAATCCGTTTGTGCCGGGAGAGCGCATGTACCGGACGGGGGATTTGGCGAAATGGCTGCCGGACGGCACGATCGAATACGTGGGACGGACGGACGACCAAGTGAAAATCCGCGGCTTCCGCATTGAGCTGGGCGAGATCGAAGCTCAGCTTCAGAAAATGGAGGGAATTCGGAAAACGACGGTATTCGCGAGGGAAATCGCCTCCGGCGAGAAGCAGCTTTGCGCCTATTATGAAGCGGACTGCGAGCTTCCGGCGGCCGAACTGAAGAGCGTGCTTTCCCAGGAACTGCCGGCCTATATGATCCCGGCGTACCTGATCCAGTTGGAGCGGCTTCCGCTGACGACGAACGGCAAGGTCGACCGCCGGTCCCTCCCGGCGCCGGAGGAGAGCTTGCATCCGGGCGAAGGACGTACTCCGCCTCGGACTCCGCTGGAAGCCAGCTTGGCCGGAATTTGGAAAAGAGTGCTCGGACTGGTGCACATTGGCGTTCATGACAACTTCTTCGACCTGGGCGGCCATTCACTGCGGGCGACGACACTGGTGAGCAAGGTGCATCAGGAGCTGAACGTCGAGCTGCCTCTGCGCGACGTATTCCGCTACTCGACGATCGAAGAGATGGCTCTCGCTATCTCCCGGATCGGAGAGCAGTCATTCTCGTCGATTCCGCTGGCAGACGCAAGAGCATATTATCCGCTTTCCTCAGCTCAGAAGCGGCTGTTTATCCTGAATCAGCTGGAAGGGGCCGATCAGAGCTACAACATGCCGGGCGTGCTTCTGCTGGAAGGATCGATTGACCGGAGCCTGCTGGAGAAGGCTTTCCGCGGACTGATCGCACGGCACGAAACGCTGCGAACCGGCTTTGAGATCGTACAAGGCGAAGCAGTACAGCGCATTTACGAGAGCGTCGACTTTGCCGTCGAGTACCGTCATGCGAGCGAGGAAGAAGCGCCTGAAGTCGTGCAGGTCTTCATCCGGCCTTTCGACTTGGCAAAGCCTCCGCTGCTGCGGGCGGAGCTCGTAGAGCTGGCCGTCGAACGTTATTTGCTGATGTTCGACATGCACCATATCGTCTCCGACGGGGTTTCGATGGACGTGTTAGTCGAGGAACTCGTTCGTCTGTACGACGGCAAGTCAGTAGAGCCTTTGAGCATTCAATACAAGGACTATGCGGTATGGCAGCAGTCGGACGAGCAAAAAGTGCAGTTGAAACACGAGGAAGCTTACTGGCTGGATCGTTACCGGGGCGAGCTGCCGGTTCTGGAAATGTCGACGGACTATCCGCGTCCTGCCGTGCAGAGCTTTGAGGGACAAACGTTGACGTCCTTCGTGGACGAGGCAACGAACGAAGGCTTAAAGCAGCTGGCCGCTCAAAGAGGAACGACGCTGTATATGGTGCTGCTTGCGGCATATACCGTGCTTTTGCATAAATACACAGGTCAGGACGATTTGATCGTCGGAACATCGATTGCGGGCAGAACGCACGGAGACACACAGCCTTTGATCGGAATGTTCGTCAATACGCTGGCGCTCCGCAATTATCCGACTTCGGATAAGACCTTCCTGTCGTATCTCGAAGAAGTGAAAGAAACGACCTTAGGCGCTTACGAGCATCAGAATTATCCGTTCGAAGAGCTCGTTGATAAAGTGCAGGTCAGCCGGGATTTGAGCCGCAACCCGCTGTTTGACACGATGTTCTCCCTGCAAAACTTGGAGGATAAAGAGTTTAAGCTGGAAGGGCTGAAATTGTCCCCGTACCCTAGTGAATACGGCACGGCCAAGTTCGATCTGAGTGTGGATGTTACGGAAGAAAACGGCGGCCTGGAGTGCATCTTTGAATTCGCAACGGCTCTTTATAAAGAAAGCACGATCCGGCGGCTCTCGACTCATTTCGGACATTTGCTTGCAGCGATCGTAAGTCGTCCGGATGCGAAGATCGCCGAGCTGAACTTGT